>NZ_JBYTAE010000050.1:0-44098 GCF_058787875.1 Hydrogenophaga sp. FW305-3-2-15-A-LB1
CAAGGGTAGAGCCCCTCCCCCATCCACGACGGACGGAGGAGCCCCCCGGCCTCAGGCCTGCACGACGCCGTCGCCGAACTCGAACACGCCGGGGTTCTGCACCGGGTCCACGTCCACCGGAATGGACGACTTCGGTGGGTAGCGCCCTTCGAGCAGGAACTTCGAGAGCGGGTTCTCGATGCGCTGCTGGATCGCGCGCTTGAGCGGGCGCGCGCCGAAGACCGGATCGAAGCCGACCTTGGCCAGCTCGGCCAGGGCCGCCGGCGAGACATCCAGGTGCAGGTCCATCCTGGCCAGGCGCGCTTCGAGCACCTTGAGCTGGATCGCGGCGATCGATTCGATGTGCTTCGCGTCGAGCGCATGGAACACCACCGTCTCGTCGATGCGGTTGAGGAACTCGGGCCGGAAGTGGTTCTTGAGTTCGTCCCAGACCGCTTCCTTCACCTCGTCGTACGGCGCGCCGACCATGGCCTGGATCATGTGCGAGCCGATGTTGCTCGTCATGACGATCACGGTGTTCTTGAAGTCCACGGTGCGGCCCTGGCCATCGGTCAGGCGGCCGTCGTCGAGCACCTGCAGCAGCACGTTGAACACGTCGGGGTGGGCCTTCTCGACCTCGTCGAGCAGCACCACGCTGTAAGGCTTGCGGCGCACAGCTTCGGTGAGGTAACCGCCCTCCTCGTAACCCACGTAGCCGGGTGGCGCGCCGATCAGGCGCGCGACCGAGTGCTTCTCCATGAACTCGCTCATGTCGATGCGGATGAGGTGGTCTTCGCTGTCGAACAGGAAACCGGCCAGCGCCTTGCACAGCTCGGTCTTGCCCACGCCCGTGGGGCCGAGGAACAGGAAGGAGCCGGTCGGGCGGTTCGGGTCGGACAGGCCCGAGCGCGAACGGCGGATGGCGTTGGCGACGGCACCGATGGCCTCGTCCTGGCCGACCACGCGCTCGTGCAGCTTGCCTTCCATCAGCAACAGCTTGTCGCGCTCGCCCTGCATGAGCTTGGACACCGGAATGCCGGTGGCGCGCGCCACGACCTCGGCGATCTCTTCGGCGCCGACCTGCGTGCGCAGCAGCTGTGGGCGACCCTTGCCGTCCTTGTTCAGCGCCTTGCCCGACTCGACGGCCTGCGCGTCCTTCAGGCGCTTTTCCAGCTCGGGCAGCTTGCCGTACTGCAGCTCGGCGACCTTGTTGAAATCGCCCTTGTCGGTGAAGGTCTTGATCTGCGAGCGGATGCGATCCATCTCTTCCATCACGTCCTTGGAGCCGAGCGCGGCGGCCTTCTCGGCCTTCCAGATCTCGTCGTAGTCGGAGATCTCTTTTTCCAGCCGCGCGATCTCTTCCTCGATCAGGCCAAAGCGCTTCTGCGAGGCCTCGTCCTTCTCGCGGCGCACGGCTTCGCGCTCGATCTGCAGCTGGATCAGGCGGCGGTCGAGCCGGTCCATCACCTCGGGCTTGGAGTCGAGTTCGATCTTGATCTTGGACGCGGCCTCATCGATCAGGTCGATCGCCTTGTCGGGCAGGAAACGGTCGGTGATGTAGCGGTGGCTGAGTTCGGCCGCGGCCACGATGGCCGGGTCGGTGATCTGCACGCCGTGGTGCACTTCGTACTTCTCCTGCAGGCCGCGCAGGATGGCGATGGTCGCCTCCACGCTGGGCTCGCCCACGAGGATCTTCTGGAAGCGGCGCTCCAGCGCGGCGTCCTTCTCGATGTATTTGCGGTATTCATCAAGCGTGGTGGCGCCCACGCAATGCAGTTCGCCGCGCGCCAGGGCCGGCTTGAGCATGTTGCCCGCGTCCATCGCGCCTTCGGCCTTGCCCGCGCCCACCATGGTGTGCAGCTCGTCGATGAAGACGATGGTCTGGCCCTCGTCCTTGGCCAGTTCGTTGAGCACGGTCTTGAGGCGCTCCTCGAACTCGCCGCGGAACTTGGCGCCGGCCAGCAGCGCGGCCATGTCCAGGCTCAGCACGCGCTTGCCCTTGAGCGAGTCGGGCACTTCACCGGCCACGATGCGCTGCGCCAGGCCTTCGACGATGGCGGTCTTGCCCACGCCGGGTTCGCCGATGAGCACGGGGTTGTTCTTGGTGCGGCGCTGCAGCACCTGGATGGCGCGGCGGATCTCGTCGTCGCGGCCGATCACCGGGTCGAGCTTGCCCAGGCGGGCGCGCTCGGTGAGGTCCAGCGTGTATTTCTTGAGGGCTTCGCGCTGGCCTTCGGCCTCGGGGCTGTCCATCTTCTGCCCGCCGCGCACGGCGGTGATGGCCGCTTCCAGGCTCTTGCGGTTCAGGCCGTTTTCATTGGCGATGCGGGCGAGTTCGCCTTTGCTGTCGGCCACGGCGAGCAGGAAGAGCTCGCTGGCGATGAACTGGTCACCGCGCTTGATTGCCTCCTTTTCGGTGGCCTGCAGCAGCTTGGCCAGCTCGGGGCCGACCTGCACCTGGTCCTGCCCCTGCACTTCGGGCAGGCGCTTGACCGCCGCTTCCGCGGCCTTGGCCAGGCCCGGCACGTTCACGCCCGCGCGCTGCAACAGCGACTGCGGGCCGTCGGCCTGGCGCAGCAAGGCCAGCAACAGGTGGGCGGGTTCGATGTAGGCGTTGTCGGCGCCCAGGGCCAGGGTTTGCGCTTCGCCGAGGGCTTCCTGGAACTTGGTGGTGAGTTTGTCGAGACGCATGAAAAGGCTCTCCGTGAATTCAGAACTGCATCACACATGGCGCTGATCCCCGGGTTTTCAAGGCGCGGCACCCGCTGCCGCCACCCGGGTTGACGCCGATCAAACCGACGCAGGGTCGGGCCGTCGCCAGTAAGCGTAAGCCCAGGCCGTGGAAAAGCCCAGCCTCTGGTAGAGCGCGAGCGCCGGTGCGTTGCTGGCGTCGACCTGCAGGAAGGCTTGCGGAATGCCGCGTTGCGCGGCCTCCTGCGCCATCGCGCGCAGCAAGCGCCCAGCCAGGCCGCGGCCGCGCTGCGCGGCCGCGGTGCGCATGCCGTGCACCCCCAGCCAGCCGTGGCCGAACGAGGCCGCGCCACAGGCCAGCGTGTGGCCGTTCTCGCGCAGGCTGGCATACCGCGTGCCCGTGGCGCGGCTCAGCGAGCGGGCACGGCTGGCCCCATCCACCGGGTCCAGGCCCTCGCCCAGGAACATGGCCATCCAGGCCGCGTCGGGCACATCGGCCAGGACAGCGGCCGGATCGGCCTCGGCGTTCAGCAGCGCCTCGATCGGGGCGGTCTGCGTCAGCGTGGGTTGCCGGCGCACGAAACCCTGCTGCCGCAAGGCCTGCTGGAAGGGCTCGAACGCGGGCAGGTCCGGCAGGCGGAGCGCGGGGGTGAAGCCACGGGCCTCGTACCGCGCCAGGATCGAGGCCAGCAAGCCAAGGTCGGGCGCTGCATGGTGCAGGGGCACGGCGCTGCGCGCGCGGCCCACGGTGCCGCTGTCCATGGGCAACAACCAGCCGGGCAGCGCTTCCACCACCGCCGGCGCCACCGCCTGCAGCGTGGCGCGTTCGATGGCTTCGATGTCGGCGGCGCGGGTCATGTCAACCGTTGCGCGCCTCGATGCCCCAGCGCGCGAGCGCCGCGTCGTCGCTCACGCGGGCGTCGACCCAGCGCGCGCCCTCGGGCGTCTGTTCCTTCTTCCAGAACGGCGCCTGGGTCTTGAGGTAGTCCATGAGGAACTCGCAGGCCTGGAAGCTTTCGCCCCGGTGCGCGGAGGTCACGGTCACCAGCACGATCTGGTCCAGCGGCTGCAGCAGGCCCACGCGGTGGATCACGCGCGCGCCGTACAGATCGAAACGCTGGAAGGCCTCATCGATCATGGCCTCGATCGATTTTTCGGTCATGCCTGGGTAGTGCTCCAGCTCCATCGTGCTCACGCTCTGGCCGTCGTTGCGGTCCCGCACGGTGCCGATGAAGCTGCAGACGGCGCCCACGCGCGCGTCCTGCAGGCGCAGTTGAGCGACCTCGGTGCTGAGGTCGAAGTCTTCCGTCTGGATGCGGACGCGGGGCGCCATTTCAACCACCCGTGACGGGAGGAAAGAACCCGACCTCGGCGCCCTCGGTGAGTGGGGCGGACTCCTCGCTCATGGCCTGGTTCAGGGCCACGCGCACCGCCCGGCCCGGCGCCAGCACGTCCGCGTACGCGCCCCCGCGCGCCACGAGCTCGGCGCGCAAGGCCGAGAGCGTGGTGGCCTGGGTGTCCACCGCTTCGCTGCCCATGCCCAGGGCCTCGCGGATGGCGGCGAAGTAGCGCAACTGAACTTTCATGCGAGCAGGTCCGCAAAGGAGATGTAGGACACGGGGTCGCCGTGGGCGATGGTGGTACCGGCCGGGTTGTCGACCAGGCCATCGCCCCAGACGGCGGAGGTGAGCACACCCGAACTCTGGTTGGGGAACAGGTCCAGCCCGCCCGCGGCGTTGCGGCGAACGCGCAGGAACTCGCGGCGCTTGTCGGCCCGCGCCACGGTGAAATGAGCGGGCAGCGTGGTGGCCGGCGGCAGCGCCTGGAAGCGGTTCGCGGGCACACCTTGCAGCTTGAGCAGGAAGGGCCGCACCAGCAGCAGGAAGGTGACGAAGCTGGACACCGGGTTGCCCGGCAGGCCGATGAAATGGCAGGCAACGCCCGCCGCCGCACCCGCGCCACCATCGCGCCGCACCGTGCCGTACGCGAAGGGCTTGCCCGGCTTCATGCCGATCTGCCACAGGTCCAAGCTGCCGAGCTGTTGCACCGAGGGTTTGATGTGGTCTTCCTCGCCCACCGACACGCCGCCGCTGGTGAGGATCAGGTCGTGGTGGTCGGCGGCGGTCTTGAGCGCGGCCAGCGTGGCCTCGCGCCGGTCGGGCACGATGCCGAGGTCGCTCACCTCGCAGCCCATGCGCTGGAGCAGCGTGCGCAGGAAGAACCGGTTGGAGTTGTAGATCGCGCCAGGTTTCATGGCTTCGGGCGGCACCTCGCCCGGCATCACGAGTTCGTCGCCGGTGGAGAACAGCGCCACGCGCGGCCGCGCGTTCACCAGCAGGTGTGCCAGACCCAGGCTCGCGGCCAGGCCCAGGCTCGCGGGCGAGAGCTGCTCGCCCCGGGCGAGCACCACGGCGCCGCGCGTCACGTCTTCGCCCGCGCGGCGCACCCATTGGCCCGCCTCGGGCACCGCCTGGATGTGCACGGCGTGGATGTCACCCCCCACCTCGATGGTGTCTTCCTGCATCACCACGGCATCGGCCCCGGCGGGCATGGGTGCGCCGGTGAAGATGCGCGCGCAGGTGCCCGGCTCCAGAGGCTGGCCCGCGTGGCCGGCGGCGATGCGCTGACTCACGCGCAGCACCTGGCCCGGCTCGGTCACATCGGCCACGCGCACCGCGTAGCCGTCCATGGACGAGTTGTCGTTCGGCGGCACCTGCAGGGCCGAGACCAGGTCTTGCGCGAGCACGCGGCGGTCGGCGTCGAACGTGGCGACGGTCTCGGTCGCGCTCAGCGCCTCGACACGGCCCAGCAGGTCGGTCATGGCGTCGGCCAGCGACATCAGCGGTGCGCGTGCGGGAGGTTGGGAGGCGTTCATGGCGTCGTGGAAGGCGGATGGGCCTGGTAGGCGAAGCGGTCTGCATTGTCGAGCAACCAGAGCGCCACGTCATCGGGGTGGTTCAAATCCAGCACCGTGCGTGGGGTGGGTGCGGGCAAGGCCTGCGGGCTGTCGGTCACGACGGCAACGATGCGATCGTCGGCGGGGTAACGCACCGGCTTGCCATGGGCCTGGCGCCAGACCTCGACCTTGGCGAGGTCGCTGTCCTTGAAACCCTCGACCAGCACCCAGTCCACCGCGGGGTGCAGCTCGGCGATGAGGCTGTGCACCGAGTGCTCCACGCGATCCTGCAGCTCGCGCATGATCACCAGCCGCCGGGGCGAGGCGGCCAGCACCTCGAAGGCGCCGGCCTCGCGGTGGCGCCAGGTGTCCTTGCCCGGGTGGTCAATATCGAAGTCATGGTGGGCGTGCTTGACCACCGAGACGCGCTGCCCGCGCAGCTGCAGCGCGGGAATCAGTTGTTCGACCAGCGTGGTCTTGCCGGATCCGGAGTAGCCCGCGAATCCGACCACCTTCATGCGCGGGCGCAGTGCTCGGCGATGAAGGCCTGCACGTCGGCGGTGCGGGCCGGCATGACCTTCACCCGCTTGGGCAGGTCTTCGATGCCCTGGAACTGCGCCGGGCGATCGGGCTGGCGGCCCAGGGCTTCGACAATGGTTTCGGCGAACTTGATGGGCAACGCGGTCTCCAGCACCACCATGGGGGTGCCGGCTTCACGGTGTTCGCGCGCCACCTTCACACCGTCGGCGGTGTGGGTGTCGATCATCAGGCGGTGGCGCTGGTACACGTCGCGAATCGTGTCGAGCCGGTTGGCATGCGTGCTCTTGCCGCTGCGAAAACCATAGTGGCTCGCGGCCTCGGCGAACACCGGGTCGGTGCTCAGGTCGAAGCGGCCCTCGCGCGACAGGCCTTCACCGAAGAAGGCCTTGACGCGATCGCCGTCGCGCCCGAGCAGGTCGAACACGAAGCGCTCGAAGTTGCTGGCCTTGGAAATATCCATCGACGGGCTAGAGGTCTCGTGCGTGTCGGCGCTGCCGCGCACGCGGTACACGCCGGTGCGGAAGAACTCGTCGAGCACGTCGTTTTCGTTGGTGGCGACCACCAGCGTGCGGATCGGCAAGCCCATCTGGCGCGCCACATGGCCCGCGCACACGTTGCCGAAGTTGCCGCTGGGCACGGTGAACGAGACCTGCTCGGTGTCCTTCGTGGTGGCCTGGAAATAGCCAGCGAAGTAGTAGACCACCTGGGCCAGCAGGCGGGCCCAGTTGATCGAGTTGACGGTGCCGATCTTGTGGGCGCGCTTGAACGCGAGGTCGTTGCTGACGTCCTTGACGATGTCCTGGCAATCGTCGAACACGCCTTCGATCGCGATGTTGTGAATGTTCTCGTCCATCAGGCTGAACATCTGCGCCTGCTGGAACGGGCTCATGCGCCCGTGCGGGCTGAGCATGAACACGCGCACGCCGTGCTTGCCGCGCATGGCGTACTCGGCCGCGCTGCCGGTGTCGCCGGAGGTCGCGCCCAGGATGTTGAGTTCTTCACCGCGGCGCGCCAGCTCGTACTCGAACAGGTTGCCGAGCAACTGCATCGCCATGTCCTTGAAGGCCAGCGTGGGGCCGTTGGACAAGGCTTCGAGGTAGAAGCCGTCTTCGAGCTTCTTCAGCGGCACGATCTGCGGCGTGCCGAAGACCGCCTCGGTGTAGGTCTTCTCGCACAGCGCGCGCAGGTCGGCGGCGGGGATGTCGTCGATGTAGAGCGACAGGATCTCGAACGCCAGCGCGGCGTAGCCCCCGGGCCGGCCGCCGTTGAACGACTCGCGCAGGCGCTGCAGCGCAATGACATCGACCTGCGGGTAACGCTCGGGCAGGTAGAGGCCGCCGTCGGGCGCCAGGCCTTCCAGCAGGATTTCACAGAAGCGCTTGCGGTCGGCATGGCCGCGGGTCGAGAGGTAACGCATCAGTTGAGCTCTTCCTTGCGGATGCGCACGATGGGCGCCAGCACGGTGGGCAGCGTCTGCAGTTGCGCCAGGGCGTCGTTCATGGTGCCCTCGCGCGTGTCGTGCGTGAGGATGATGAGGTCGGTGGAGGTGCCACCTTCGCCGCTCACCTCGTCGGCCTCGCGCTGCAGCACCGCGTCGATGCTGATGCCGGCGCCGGCCAGCAAACCGGTGACCTTGGCCAGCACGCCGGCCTGGTCGGCCACGCGCAGGCGCAGGTAGTAGCTCGTCACCACCTCGCTCATGGGCAGCACGGTGAGATCGCTCAAGGCGTCGGGCTGGAAGGCCAGGTGCGGCACGCGGTGGTGCGGGTCGGCCGTGTGCAGGCGGGTGATGTCCACCAGGTCGGCGATGACGGCGCTGGCGGTGGGCTCGCTGCCCGCGCCCTTGCCGTAGTAGAGCGTGGTGCCCACGGCGTCGCCGTTGACCACCACGGCGTTCATCGCGCCTTCCACGTTGGCGATCAGGCGTTTGCTCGGCACCAGGCTCGGGTGCACACGCAGCTCGATGCCTTGCGCCGTGCGCTTGGTGATGCCCAGCAGCTTGATGCGGTAGCCGAGCTGTTCGGCGTACTTGATGTCGGTGGCGCCCAGCTGGGTGATGCCTTCCACATAGGCCTTGTCGAACTGCACGGGAATGCCGAAGGCGATCGCGCTCATGAGCGTGACCTTGTGCGCCGCGTCCACGCCTTCGATGTCGAAGGTCGGGTCGGCCTCGGCGTAACCCAGGCGCTGCGCCTCCTGGAGCACGACGGCGAAGTCCAGGCCCTTGTCGCGCATCTCGGAAAGGATGAAGTTGGTCGTGCCGTTGATGATGCCGGCGATCCACTGGATGCTGTTGGCGGTGAGGCCTTCGCGCAGCGCCTTGATGATGGGAATGCCACCGGCCACGGCCGCCTCGAAGGCCACCATCACGCCCTTGGCCGAAGCGGCCGCGAAGATCTCGGTGCCATGCACGGCCAGCAGGGCCTTGTTCGCGGTGACCACGTGCTTGCCAGCGGCGATGGCTTCCATCACCAGGGCCTTGGCGATGCCGTAGCCGCCGATGAGCTCGATCACGATGTCGATCTCGGGGTTGGCGATCACGGCGCGCGCGTCGTTCACGACCTTCACGTCCGGACCCACGATGGACTGCGCGCGGGCCACGTCCAGGTCGGCCACCATGGTGATTTCAATGCCACGACCGGCGCGCCGGCGAATCTCCTCCTGGTTGCGCTGAAGCACGTTGAACGTGCCACTGCCTACGGTGCCTATGCCCAGGAGGCCTACTTGGATCGGTTTCATGTCGGTCATGGTTGGGAAACGGAAAAATCAGGTACCGTGGCGTTTTCGCCAGCCCTCGAAAAACTTGGCCACGCGGTGGATGGCCTCGCGCAGGTCGTCCTCGTGCGGCAGGAACACGATGCGAAAATGCTGGTTGTCCGGGTAGTTGAACCCGGTGCCCTGCACCAGCATCACGCGCGTTTCCTGCAGCAGTTCCAGGAACATCTGCTGATCGTCCTCGACCGGGTACATCTTCGGGTCGAGCTTGGGGAACATATAGAGCGCGGCAGAGGGCTTGACGCAGCTCACGCCCGGAATGGCGGTGATGAGTTCGTAGGCGAGGTCGCGCTGGCGGCGCAGGCGACCGCCTTCGCACACGAGGTCGTTGATGCTCTGGTACCCGCCCAGCGCGGTCTGGATCGCCCACTGGCCCGGCACGTTGGCGCACAGGCGCATGTTCGAGAGCATGTTCAGGCCCTCGATGTAGTCCTTGGCGGGCTTCTTGTTGCCCGAGACCACGAGCCAGCCCGCGCGGTAGCCGCACGACCGGTAGCTCTTGGACAGTGAATTGAAGGTCAGCGTGAGCACGTCGTCCGACAGGCTGGCGATGGCCGTGTGTTTGGCACCGTCGTACAGCACCTTGTCGTACACCTCGTCGGCGAAGATCACCAGCCCGTGCTCGCGCGCGAGTTCCACGATGGCCTTGAGCAGATCGTCGGAGTACAGCGCACCCGTGGGGTTGTTCGGGTTGATCACCACGATGCCCTTGGTCGCTGGCGTGATCTTGCGGCGGATGTCGTCGATGTCCGGCATCCAGCCGTTGGACTCTTCGCACATGTAGTGCACCGGCGTGCCGCCCGACAGACTGGCCGCGGCCGTCCACAGCGGGTAGTCCGGTGCCGGCAGCAGCAGCTCGTCGCCGTTGTCCAGCAGCGCGTTGGTCGCCATCACGATGAGCTCGCTCGCGCCGTTGCCGAGGTAGATGTCTTCCAGGGCCACGCCTTTGATGCCCTGCTTCTGCGTTTCGTGCATCACCGCCTTGCGCGCCGCGAAAATGCCCTTGCTGTCGGAGTAACCCGCCGAGTTCGGCAGGTTGCGGATCATGTCCTGTTGAATCTCCTCCGGCGCATCGAAGCCGAACACCGCCAGGTTGCCGATGTTGAGCTTGATGATCTTGTGGCCTTCCTCTTCCATCTGACGCGCCGCGTCCATGATGGGCCCGCGGATGTCGTAGCAGACGTTGGCAAGCTTGGCGGATTTCTGGATGCTTTTCAAAGGCCCTCCGGAGGGGGTTGTGGGGTCACGACCAACATGCCCCGCCGAGGTGCACCGGGCGTTATATTCGGTCTCTTCAGCAGGGAAAACCTGCAATTTGACCACAGATCCCCAGCCCTTCTGATCCACTGCCTTCCCATGAAACTTCACGCCGACAAGCTGGACACACAGTCCATCACCTCCTACGGCGAGGGGTGGATCGCCGTGAACGGCCAGCGCCATGCCGGCAGCCTTGTGCTCGCCTCGGGGGGCCAGCTGATTCCCTGGGAATGCCAGCGCTTCGAAGACCTCACCGCCACGCACTTCGAGCAGTTGGCCAGCGTCATGCCCGAAGCACCTGAACTGGTGGTGTTCGGCAGTGGCTCCCGGTTGCGCTTCGTGCGGCCCGCGCTGCTGCAGGGTTTGATGGAGCGCCGCATCGGCGTGGAAACCATGGACACCGCCGCGGCCTGCCGCACCTACAACATCCTGGCTGGCGAAGGCCGCCGCGTCGTGGCGGCGCTTTTGATCGAAACCTGAAACGCCCTCGTTCCCCTCTCCAGCCAAACCGTGACGGAATGGCGCAATCAGGGTAAAATAGCGGATTGTTTCCTGCCACGGCCCCCTTTTGCATGTCCAGTGCAGGGCATGCCGTGAAGCACCCGGGAAGCCAACGAATCACCACCAACTTACGTCAGGGGTCCACGCAGTATGGCAGTCGTTGTCAACAAACCCATTCCCGAATTTGAATCGCAGGCCACCGGTGGCGTGAAGGTCAGCAACCAGACCCACCTTGGCCAGACCATCGTTCTGTATTTTTACCCCAAGGACAACACCCCCGGTTGCACGACCGAGGCCATGCAGTTCCGCGACAAATACAAGGATTTCGTCAAGGCCGGCGCGCAGGTGTTCGGCGTGTCGCGCGACAACATGAAGTCGCACGACGACTTCAAGACCAAGCTCGAACTGCCCTTCGAGCTGATCGCGGACACCGAAGAGAAGATGTGCCACATGTTCGGTGTGGTGAAGAACAAGATCATGTACGGCAAGAAGGTCAAGGGCATTGAGCGCAGCACCTTCCTGATCGGCCCGGATGGCGTGCTCAAGCAGGAATGGCGCGGCCTGAAAGTGCCTGGTCACGTGGAAGACGTGCTCAAGGCGGTCAAGGCGCTCAAGAAGGCGCCCTGACCCCCTGAATCGAGGGAGTGGGACCACGCTGATGCAGGGATTTCCGGGTCACACGACTCGTGCATAATGAATTCATGACAACGGGAAGCTTTTCAGCCCCACCCTCTTTCGACAAGCTCCGCAGCTCTCAAAGCCGCCCGGTTTTCCCGGCGGCTTTTTGTTTTCCGGCCCCGCGCTGACACCACAAGTCCTCCATGCCACTGCCTCCCGCACCCTCCAAACGCGCAGCCCTGCTAGCCCCCGACGCCTACTCCCTTCGAGCCGCCGAAGAGCCACTGGACTTGAACCCTGTTCTGGAACCGTCCGCACCGGTTGCACCCGCCACCCCGGCGGGCTCGGCGCCGAAGGGCAATGGGCGGGGTCGAAAACCCTCGACGACAGCTGCCGTTGCACGTGCCGAAGTGCCGAAGGCACCCGTGCGCCCGCCCGCGCCGGTGGTGGCCAAAGCCCCCGAGGTGCGCCAGCCCGTCCCCGAGGCGCCCGCCGAACCCCGGGCCCCCGTGGCACCGGTGGCCAGCAACCGCCGGCGCACCGCAGGCAAGGCCGGCAACGGGCCGGCGCGGCTGTTCGTGCTGGACACCAACGTCCTGCTGCACGATCCCATGAGCCTGTTCCGCTTCGAGGAACACGACATCTTCCTGCCCATGATCGTGCTCGAAGAACTCGATGGCCACAAAAAGGGCATGACCGAGGTGGCCCGCAACGGCCGCCAGACCAGCCGCACGCTCGACGCCCTGGTGGCCCAGCAAGGTGGCGACATGGCCAAGGGCCTCAAGCTCTCGGCCACCGGCCATCAGTCGGCCCGTGGCCTGCTGTTTTTCCAGACCGAGCCGCTGGACAACGCCCTGCCTTCCAGCCTGCCCCAGGGCAAGGCCGACAACCAGATCCTGGGCGTGGTGCATGCCCTGCGCGAACGGCATCCGCAACGCGAAGTCATCCTGGTGTCGAAAGACATCAACATGCGAGTGAAAGCGCGCGCGCTGGGCCTGGCCGCCGAGGACTACCAGAACGACAAGACCCTGGACGACGGGGAACTGCTCTACGCCGGCGCCCTGGCCCTGCCCCAGGACTTCTGGACGCGCCAGAGCAAGACCATCGAGAGCTGGCAGAGCGGCAGCCACACGTTCTACCGCGTGAGCGGCCCTGCCGTGGGCCAGTTCTACATCAACCAGTTCGTGTATTTCGAGGCGCCCGGCGAGCCCTCGCTGTACGCCCGTGTGACCGAAATCCGCGACAAGACCGCGGTGCTCAAGACGCTGAAGGACTACACCCATTTGAAAAATGCGGTATGGGGTGTGACCAGCCGCAACCGCGAGCAGAACTTCGCGCTCAACCTGCTGATGGATCCGGAGATTGACTTCGTCACGCTGGCCGGCACCGCGGGCACGGGCAAGACGCTGATGGCGCTGGCCAGCGGCCTGACCCAGGTGCTTGACGACCGCCGCTACACCGAGATCATCATGACGCGCGCCACCGTGAGCGTGGGTGAGGACATCGGCTTCCTGCCGGGCACCGAAGAGGAAAAGATGGGCCCCTGGATGGGTGCGCTCGACGACAACCTCGAGTTCCTGGCCAAGGGCGATGGCGGCAATGCCGGCGAGTGGGGGCGCGCTGCCACCAATGAGCTCATCCGCAGCCGCATCAAGGTCAAGAGCATGAACTTCATGCGCGGCCGCACCTTCATGAACCGCTACGTGATCATCGACGAGGCGCAGAACCTGACGCCCAAGCAGATGAAGACGCTGATCACCCGCGCCGGCCCGGGCACGAAGATCATCTGCATGGGCAACCTCGCACAGATCGACACGCCCTACCTGACCGAGGGTTCGTCGGGCCTGACCTACGCGGTCGATCGTTTCAAGGGCTGGCCGCATGGCGGACACATCACGCTGGCGCGCGGCGAGCGTTCGCGCCTGGCCGATTTCGCCAGCGAAGTGCTCTGACCTGAAGGCTTTTCGCCATGAAAAAACCCGGCCTTGGCCGGGTTTTTTCATGCGCGTCACCTGTCGTCAGTAATCGCTGCCACCGCCCATGCCACCGCCTGCCAGGCTTTCGAAACGGGTGAGCATGTTCAGGAAGGCCAGCTTCACCACGCCGGTGGGGCCGTTGCGCTGCTTGCCTATGATGATCTCGGCCACACCCGGCTCCTTGCAGTTCTCGCGGTTGTAGTACTCGTCGCGGTAGATGAACATGATGATGTCCGCATCCTGCTCGATGGCACCGGACTCACGCAAGTCCGACATCATGGGGCGCTTGTCGGTGCGCTGCTCGACCGACCGGTTGAGCTGGGAGAGCGCGATCACCGGGCATTGCAGCTCCTTGGCCAACATCTTCAACCCCCGCGAGATTTCGCCCAGCTCGGTGGCGCGGTTGTCGCCCCCGGACGCGCCGGAGCCACTCATGAGCTGCAGGTAGTCGACCACGATCAGACCCAGCTTGCCGCACTGCCTGGCCAATCGGCGGGCATTGGCGCGCAGCTCGCTGGGCGTGAGACCCGGCGTCTCGTCGATGTGCAGCGACACGGTGCGCAGCTTTTCGATCGCCTCCGTCAGGCGGGGCCACTCGTCGTCGGTGAGCTTGCCGGTGCGCAGATGCCCCTGGTTGATCCGGCCGATGGAGCCGACCACACGCACCGCCAGCTGCGATGCGCCCATTTCCATGGAGAACACGGCCACAGGCAGCCCTTCGTTCAGGGCCACGTGCTCGGCGATGTTGATCGCGAACGCGGTCTTGCCCATGGAGGGACGCGCCGCCAGCACCACGAGGTCACCCGCCTGCAGGCCCGAGGTCATGCGGTCCAGATCGATGAACCCGGTGGGAACACCCGTCACGTCCGCCGGGTTGTCGGCCATCTCCTGCACACGGTCCAGGAGGTCCACCACGAGCTTGTCCATGCTCTGGAAGCCCTCCTTCATCCGGGAGCCTTCCTCGCCGATCTTGAAGACCTTCTGCTCGGCCTCGTCCAGGATCTTGGCGACCGGCCGTCCTTGCGGATTGAAGGCGGCGGTCGCGATCTCATCACTGGCGGTCACGAGTTTGCGCAGGATCGCGCGCTCGCGCACGATCTCGGCATAGCGGCGGATGTTCGCCGCACTCGGCACGTACTGCGCGAGCGAGTTGAGGTACGCCAACCCACCCGCCTCTTCGGCCTTGCCCAGGTTCTGCAAGTGCTCGAACACCGTCACCACGTCGGCAGGCTTGCTCCCGTTGACCAGGGTCGCGATCGCAGAATAGGTCAGCCGGTGCTCGTGCCGATAGAAATCGGAGTCGTTGATCAGGTCGGCCACACGGTCCCACGCGCCGTTGTCGAGCAGCAGGCCGCCCAGCACACTGGATTCGGCTTCGATGGAATGCGGGGGCACGCGCAACTGGGCGACCTGACGATCACCCACAGGGTCTTCAAAGCCCGCATCAAAGTCGGGGAAGGGACTGGAAAAGGCAGTGGACATGGAGGTATCGCAGCTAAAGAGCGATGGTACGCCCCAGGGGATGGATCAGGGGTGGACAACCCTGTGGAAATCCGGTGTGAATCGCGTGCAGAAGGCGGGATAACCCGCCCGCGCCGCGCAAAAAAAAGCCGCTGCCCGAAGGCAGCGGCTTTTTGCAGAACGCTGCGCGGAACTCAGGCGGTTTCGCCGAGCACCGAGACGTTGACGTCGACCGTCACGTCGGTGTGCAGGTTGACGCTGACGGTGTAGTCGCCCACGTTCTTGAGGGGGCCGTTGGGCATGCGCACTTGCGACTTGGCCACAGCGAAGCCTTGCTTGTTCAGCTCTTCGGACACGTCGTGGTTGGTCACGGAGCCGAACAGGCGGCCGTCCACGCCGGCCTTTTGCGACAGCTTGACCGTCACGGCAGCGAGCTTCTCGCCCAGGGCCTGGGCTTCGGCCAGCTTGGCCGCCGCCACCTTTTCGAGTTCCGCACGGCGGGCTTCGAATTCAGCGATGGCGCTCTGGGTGGCACGGCGGGCACGGCCGGTGGGGATCAGGAAGTTGCGGGCATAGCCCTCTTTGACCTTGACCACATCGCCGAGGGCGCCGAGGTTGATCACTTTGTCGAGCAGGATGATTTGCATGTCAGGCTCTCTTTCAGACGCGGTGCTGGTCGCTGTAGGGCAGCATGGCCAGGAAGCGCGCGCGCTTGATGGCGGTGTTGACCTGGCGTTGGTAGAACGCACGGGTGCCGGTCAGGCGCGCGGGAATGATCTTGCCGTTTTCGGCGATGAAGTCACGCAGGACGTCCACGTCCTTGTAGTCGACTTCTTCGACGTTGGCCACGGTGAAGCGGCAGAAGCGCTTGCGCTTGAAGAGCAGCGACTGGGTGTTGCGCTTCGGGCGCTTGTCTTTGTTGAAACGTTTGGGTGCAGCCATGATGGGCCTTCCTATGTTTTGCTGAAATCTTGGATGTGGAACACCACGCCTTTGCCATTGCGCGCATTCGTCATGAAACCGTGAAACTCACAAGCCGCATCCAGGCCCTGTCGGGAGAGGATTTCGGCCTGGGCACCGAAGGCCACGGCCCTCAGCTGCAATTTCACCTGTCTGGGGGTGTCCATCTCGACGACCTGGGACTCGTGTTCAAGCACGAGGTTGACGGCCGGGATGCCTGCCGGTGTGTAACGCAGGCTCTGCACCTGCACCACCACGGCGGACAATTGAAGACGGTTCACCCGATGACGATTGGCGCCACAGACTTAGGCGGCGGCCTGCTCCTGCGACTGGTGCGTGGCCGGCTGTTGAAGCTTGCGGGCTTCTTCGCGCTCGACCGACTTCATCATGGCCGACGGACCGGTGTCGGCCTTCTTGCGCAGCACGGTGAGGTGGCGCAGCACGGCGTCGTTGAACTTGAACGCGTGTTCCAGTTCGGACATCACGGCCTGATCGGCCTCGATGTTGACGCACAGGTAGTGGGCCTTGGACAGCTTGTTGATCTGGTAAGCCATCTGGCGGCGGCCCCAGTCTTCAACACGGTGGATCTTGCCACCACCGGTGGTGATCATGCCCTTGTAACGCTCCAGCATGGCCGGAACCTGTTCGCTTTGGTCCGGATGGATCAGCAAAACGATTTCATAGTGACGCATAGACACTCCTTGAGGATGAGCCGTGGGGAGCCACGGCGGGATTCAGCCACCCGCCGCGTCTGGAAGCGGTGTGGCAAGGCGAAAAGCTCACGATTATAGCAAATCGCGGCTTTTCGGTACCCCAGCTGCTTCAGCGGTTGTTCAGCGCCTTGTCCAGGGGCACGAACTTCTCGGGACCCACGGCCTCGCGGATCCTGGGAGCCAGCTCGAGCAGTTGCTCGTAGTTGCCGGCGGCCTCCACCGCCAGATTCAGGCGAAACCCCCTCAAGCCCAGGCTGGCGGTGAGCCGGGTGGCGATGGGATAGGCATCCTGATAGCGCTGCACCGAACTGCGCGAGTTGTGCTCCTTGAGCACTTCGTCGTGGGCCGCGGCCACCGCCTGCTCCGCGGCCGAGGGCTTGGGTGCCGAATCGGTGATCAATCCGAGCGCGAACAGGTGCTCGACGTCTTCCTGGGACACCCCCATGGCGGCCGATGCCGCCAGCAGCTCCGCCATGGAACGCCGGCCATCCACGAGGATGAAGACCGACCGTTGTCGCGGCGTCAGCGGCACCGATCGGTCTTTCATGACCTGCAGGCCGGTTTCGGTTTTCACAATGCTCATGGGTTCTCTCGAGGAAGCTCCACCGGGGGTGGTTTGTACCGGTCACCGGGATGACTCAACGCGGAAGTTGGATGAAACGAGCTTTACATGCGACTGGCGGCATTTGAATTGGGGTTTATCCATACCGGAGCGCCCATGAAAAAGCCCGCACGGGGCGGGCTCTGTGAAGAAAGTCGCACCCGCCCGCGGGCGGGCGCGACCCTGCTCAACCTCAGTCCTTGGCGTAGATGTCCACGTCCTTGGTCTCGCGGATGAAGATCATGCCGATGATGAACGTGCCGGCCGCCACGATCACCGGGTACCAGAGACCGTAGAAGATGTCGCCGGTGGCGGCCACCATGGCGAAGGCCGTGGTGGGCAGCAAGCCGCCAAACCAGCCGTTGCCGATGTGGTACGGCAGGCTCATCGACGTGTAGCGGATGCGCGTGGGGAACATCTCGACCAGCATCGCGGCGATCGGGCCGTACACCATGGTCACCAGGATCACGAGGAACACCAGGATCAGCAGGACCATGCCCTTGTTCATCTTGGCGGGATCCGCAGGGGTGGTCAGGCCTTCGGCCTTGGCGGTGTCGGTCAGTGCCTTGCGGAAGTCACCAATGGCCTTCGCGCTGTCAGCCGCAAAGGCATCGCGCTTCTCGTTGAGCACGCCCACCGGCGAGTTCAGCACCTTGTCGCCCAGCGTCACCGTCGCGGGTGCACCGGCCGGACCCTGCACGCTGGTGTACGGGATGTACGCCTGCGTGAGTGCGCGCTTGGCGATGTCGCACGAGGTACGGAAATCGATGTCGCGTGCAATCGGGCTGCCCTGGAACGAGCACTCCTTCAGATCGGCCGTCACGGTGACCTTGTTCGCCTGTTGAGCCGCCACCAGCGCCGGGTTGGCGTAGTTGAGCAACATCGGGAAGACGGTGAAGTAGGTCAGCGCAGCGATCAGGCAGCCGCCCATGATGATGGGCTTGCGGCCGATCTTGTCGGACAGCGTGCCGAAGAAGATGAAGAACGGCGTACCGATCAACAGCGAGGCGGCGATCATCAGGTTGGCGGTTGTGGCGTCCACCTTGGCGATCGTGGTCAGGAAGAACAGCGCATAGAACTGCCCCGTGTACCAGACCACGGCCTGGCCGGCGGTCAGGCCAAGCAGCGCCAGGATCACGACCTTCAGGTTCTTCCATTGGCCGAAGGACTCGGTCAGCGGCGCCTTGGAGGTCTTGCCTTCGGACTTCATCTTCTGGAACGCCGGCGACTCATTGAGGCTCAAGCGGATCCAGACCGAAATGCCCAGCAGCAGGATGGACACCAGGAACGGAATGCGCCAGCCCCATTCGCCGAACTCCTTGTCGCCCATCGCGGTGCGCACGCCCAGGATCACCAGCAGCGATAGGAACAGACCCAGCGTGGCCGTGGTCTGGATCCATGCCGTGTAGGCGCCCCGTTTGCCGTGCGGCGCGTGTTCGGCCACATAGGTCGCGGCACCGCCGTACTCACCACCCAGCGCCAGGCCTTGCAGCATGCGCAGGATGATCAGGATGACGGGAGCGGCCAGGCCGATGGACGCGTAGCTGGGCAGCAGACCCACGATAAACGTGGACGCGCCCATGATCAGGATGGTCACCAGGAAGGTGTATTTGCGCCCGATCATGTCGCCCAGTCGGCCGAAGAAGATCGCACCGAACGGCCGCACCAGGAAGCCCGCCGCGAAGGCCAGCAAGGCGAAGATGTAGGCGGATGTTGGATCCAGGCCGGAGAAGAACTGGCGCGCGATGATGGCCGCGAGCGAGCCGTAGAGATAGAAGTCATACCACTCGAAAACCGTCCCTAGAGAAGAGGCGAAGATCACCTTTCTCTCCTCCTTGGTCATCGGTGCAGAAGCACTGGCCGTCGAAGTTGCCATGATGTTGAAGTCTCCTAAGTTAGATGGCTGGCACAAGATGCCATCGCAGTGTTTTAGGAGCGTCTGACAAGAAACTGACAGAGGGTGTCCTGGGCACGCCAGCACCCTCGGAACTGGTGTAAACCCCTAAGCGCTGGCGCCCTTGCGGCGCTGCAACAAGCTCAGAAGACCGATCACCACAAAGCCCACCGGCACACCGAAGACCCCCGCCGACAGAGGTTGGATGCCGAACCAGAGGTCTTGCCCCGCAGGCATGGCGAAAAAGGCGCGCACGGAGGGGGCGTTGATCATCATGTAGAGCACCGTGGTGCCCAGGCCGATCAACATGCCGGCCACCGCGGCCGGGCCCGTGGTGCGGGACCAGAAGATGCCCATGATCATGGCGGGCACGAAGGCGGAGGCGGCCAGCGAGAACGAGGACGCCACCAGGGGCAGGATTTCGGCGGGCTTGAGCGCCGCGACGAAGGCCGCCACCGTGGCCACACTGAGCAAGGCGAACTTGGAGAGGATCACGCGCTGCTCGGGCGTGACGATGCGTTTGACCTCGTGGCAGTAGGTGTCGCGCACCAGCGAATTGCTGATCGTCAGCAGCAGGCCATCGGCGGTCGACAGCGCGGCCGCGAGCCCCCCGGCGGCCACCAGGCCCGAGACCACATAGGGCATGCCACCGAGCTCGGGGGTGGCCAGCATGATCACGTCGGCGCCAAGGCGGAGTTCGCTGAACTGCAGGATGCCGTCGCCATTGATGTCGCTCACCGAGACCAGCGAACCGTCCATGCGCGACCACTGCGCGATCCAGGGCGGCAAGGCATCGAAACTGCTGCCCACCACGTTCTGCATCACCTCGTACTTCACCAGCACCGCCAGCGCGGGCGCGCTCAGGTACAGCAGGGTGATGAAGAACAGCGACCACGCCACCGAGGAACGCGCGGTCGCCACCGATGGCGTGGTGTAGTAGCGCGTGAGCAAATGCGGCAGCCCCGCCGTGCCCACCATCAGGCAGAACATGAGGGCCAGGAAGTTCGCGCGCGAGGACTGGAAGGTCTCGCGCTCGGCCGGCGTGCCGTCCGGATCGCCCGCGAAGGCCTGGCTGTGCGGCATGAGCCCACCCAGCGGCCGGGACCGCTCCTCGCTTTCCTGCATGGCGCGCGTCCACCGTTCCCGCGCCGTCGCCACGTCATGGGGCAAGGCCGCCAGTTCGCGCGTGGCCGCGACCACCAGCTCCATGCCGGCGTTCTGGGACTTGAGCGCGCGGACACGCTCCTGCTTGGCGGCGCGCTCGCGCTTGAGCGTGCCCTCCACGTCCTGCAGCCACACGGCGTACTCGCGAGCACGCCGTGCGAACTCGTCCTGCACCTGCTTCTCGGCCGGCGAGGCCATCAGATCGTGCTCGAGCTGGGCGATCTTCTCGAGTTGCTCGCCGTACACCAGGGGCGCCAGCGGGTTGCCTAGCTGCTTGTAGGCCAGCCAGGACACAGGGATGAGGAAGGCCAGCAGCAGGATGATGTACTGCGCCACCTGGGTCCAGGTGATGGCCCGCATGCCGCCCAGGAACGAGCACAGCACCACCCCACCCAGGCCCAGCATGATCCCGATCTCGAACTGCACACCGGTCAGCCGCGAGGCCACCAGGCCAATGCCGTAGATCTGCGCGACCACGTAGGTGAAGGAGCACAGCACGGCCGAAAACGCCGCGATGCGCCGGGGCCAGCGCCCACCGAACCGTTCCTTGAAATAGTCCGGCACCGTGTACAGGTTGAGCTTGCGCAGATGGGGCGCGATGAGCAGTGCCACGAGGCAGAAGCCACCCGTCCAGCCCAGCACATAGGCCAGCCCGCCGGCCTGCGTTTCGGTGCCCCCGAAGCCCTGCAGGTAGAGCCCACCCGCCAGGCTGATGAAGGAGGCCGCGCTCATCCAGTCGGCGGCGGCGGCCATGCCGTTGTAGACCGGCGGAATGCGCCGCCCGGCCACGTAGTACTCCTCGGGGTCGGCGGTGCGACCATAGATGCCGATGCCGCCGTACATCATCACCGTGGAGAACAGGAAGATGGGGCCCAGCCAGCGCCGGGACAGGCCGCTCTGCTCGGCCCAGGCCATCAGCAGCAGGAAAGCGATCAGGGCGAGGATGTAGAACGCCAGGATGCGGTGCAGCCGGCGCTTGTAGGCCGCGTAGGCCGGGCTGTCAGGCATCACTGGCCTCGCTCGCCTCGCCGCGCGCCTCCTCGGCTTCCAGACGGCTCATGACGCTGGCATAGACCACCACGATGACGATGAACACCAGGACCGCGCCCTGGGCCGCCATCCAGAAGTGCAACGGCCAGCCCATGACGACGACGCTCAGCTCACGCGCGAAGAAGCAGACCCCGAACGAGGCCAGCACCATGACCGACAACAGCACCGCCTTGAGCGCCAGGGCGCGGCGGTCGTGTTCGTCGGTCGTGGGGCGCTCGGACATCACCGGATCATCGCACCCGGGCGGCTCGCGCCGCCTAGGTATTTGCTCGCAGCAGCGAGGCGATCACTCCTTGGCCAGCTGCTTCCAGGTGTCGATCACGCTGTCCGGGTTGAGCGAGATCGAGCTGATGCCCTCGTCGCGCAGCCACTCGGCGAAATCGGGGTGGTCGCTGGGGCCCTGGCCGCAGATGCCCACGTACTTGCCTTCGGCCTTGCAGGCGCCGATGGCCATGGTCAGCATGGCCTTGACGGCCGGGTCGCGCTCGTCGAAGTCGTGCGCCAGCAGCTCCAGGCCCGAATCGCGGTCCAGGCCCAGCGTGAGCTGCGTCAGGTCGTTGGAGCCGATCGAGAAGCCGTCGAAGAACTGCAGGAACTGCTTGGCCAGCACCGCGTTGCTAGGGATCTCGCACATCATGATGACCTTGAGGTCGTTCACGCCGCGCGCCAGGCCCTTTTCGGCCAGCAGCCCGGTCACGCGCTCGGCCTGGGCCAGAGTGCGCACGAAGGGCACCATCACCTGCACGTTGCTCAGGCCCATGTCCTCGCGCACGCGCTTGAGCGCCTCGCACTCCATGGCGAAGGCTTCGCGGAACTCGTGGCTGACGTAGCGCGCCGCACCCCGGAAACCCAGCATGGGGTTCTCTTCCTCGGGTTCGTAGCGCGAGCCGCCCACCAGCTTGCGGTACTCGTTGCTCTTGAAGTCGGACAGGCGAACGATGACGGGCTTGGGCCAGAAAGCCGCCGCGATCGTGGCCACGCCTTCGGCCACCTTGTCGACGTAGAACGCGCGCGGCGAGGCATGTCCCCGCGCGACGGACTCCACCGCCTTCTTCAGGTCGGCATCGATGTTCGGGTAGTCGAGGATGGCCTTGGGGTGCACGCCGATGTTGTTGTTGATGATGAACTCCAGCCGCGCCAGGCCCACCCCGCCGTTGGGGATCTGGGCGAAGTCGAAGGCCAGCTGGGGGTTGCCCACGTTCATCATGATCTTCACGTCCAGCGGCGGCATGTCACCGCGCTGCACCTCGGTGATTTCGGTCTCCAGCAGGCCGTCGTAGATGTTGCCGGTGTCGCCCTCGGCGCAGCTCACGGTGACCAGCGTGCCGTCCTTGAGCAGGTCGGTCGCGTCGCCGCAGCCCACCACGGCCGGGATGCCCAGCTCGCGCGCGATGATGGCGGCGTGGCAGGTGCGCCCGCCCCGGTTGGTCACGATGGCGCTGGCGCGCTTCATCACCGGTTCCCAGTTCGGGTCGGTCATGTCGGTCACCAGCACGTCGCCGGGCTGCACCTTGTCCATCTCGCTGATGTTGTGCACCAGGCGCACGGGGCCGGTGCCCACCTTCTGGCCGATCGCGCGACCGCTGGCCAGCACGGCACCCTTGCCCTTGAGCTTGTAGCGCACCTCGGTCTTGCCGGCGCTCTGGCTCTTCACCGTCTCGGGCCGGGCCTGCAGGATGTAGATCTGGCCGTCGGTGCCGTCCTTGCCCCACTCGATGTCCATCGGGCGGCCATAGTGCTGCTCGATCACCAGCGCGTATTTCGCCAGCTGTTCGACGTCGGCATCGGACAGGCTGTAGCGGTTGCGCTGCTCCACCGGCACATCGATGGTCTTCACCAGCTTGCCGCTGCCGGCCTTTTCCTCGGGCGTGCTGAACACCATCTGGATCAGCTTGGAGCCCAGGTTGCGGCGGATCAGCGCGCGCTTGCCCGCCTTGAGCATGGGCTTGTGCACGTAGAACTCGTCCGGGTTCACCGCGCCCTGCACCACCGTTTCGCCCAGGCCGTAGCTGGAGGTGATGAAGACCACGTCCTCGAAGCCGCTCTCGGTGTCGATGGTGAACATGACGCCGGCCGCGCCGGTGTCGGAGCGCACCATGCGCTGCACGCCGGCGGAGAGCGCCACGTCGGCATGGGCGAAGCCCTTGTGCACGCGGTAGCTGATGGCGCGGTCGTTGTACAGCGAGGCGAACACCTCCTTCATCTTGTGCAGCACCTCTTCGATGCCCACCACGTTGAGGAAGGTTTCCTGCTGGCCGGCGAACGAGGCGTCGGGCAGGTCTTCGGCCGTGGCCGAGGAGCGCACCGCGAACGAGGCCTTGGCGTTGCCGGCGCTCAGGGTCACGAAGGCGTCGCGGATCGCTTTTTCCAGGTCGGCCGGGAACGGCTGGTTTTCGACCATGGCGCGGATCTCGGCACCGGCCTGAGCCAGAGCCCGCACGTCTTCGGTGTCCAGCTGGTCCAGCCGGGCGTTGATGCGCTCGGTCAGGCCGTCGTGCTTGAGGAATTCGCGGAAGGCGTGCGCCGTGGTGGCAAAGCCGGTCGGCACCTTCACGCCGGTGGGCAGTTGCGAAATCATCTCGCCGAGGCTGGCATTTTTGCCGCCGACGGACTCGACATCGCTCATTCGCAGTTTTTCGAACGGCACGACCAGATCGGTCGCTCCAAACAGCTGGGACATGGGAAAGCTCCTAAGGTTGAAAAACCGGGGTTCCAAGCGCCAGCGGGGCGACCTGTTGTTCTGTTGTGGGTCCGACGCCGGGCAGGGAAGCAGATACGGGGGCGCCTGCGGCAGGATAATGGCTGGCGCAGACACAACACCCAGCATTGTAAGGACGCGGCCCACATGCCCAATCGAACGGTCTTCTTCATCTCGGACGGCACCGGCATCACGGCCGAAACCTTCGGCAACGCCATCCTGAACCAGTTCGAGGCCACCATGCGCCGGGTCCGGCTGCCTTTCCTGGACAGCGTGGACAAGGCGCACCAGGCGGTGCGCCAGATCAACCACGTCGCCGACGTCGAAGGCAAGCGACCGCTGGTGTTCACGACGGTGGTCGACATGGACGTGCTGTCGGTGTTCCGAACCCAGTGCAAGGGCGTGCTGCTGGACATGTTCGGCACCTTCGTCGCCCCCCTGGAGCACGAGCTCGGCATCAAGTCCAACCACCGCGTGGGCCGTTTCTCGGACGCCTCCAAGAGCCAGGCCTACCACGACCGAATTGAGGCCATCAATTTCTCGCTGGCCCACGACGACGGCCAGAGCCACAAGGACCTGGAGGGCTCGGACGTGATCCTGGTCGGCGTGAGCCGCAGCGGCAAGACCCCGACCTCGCTCTACCTGGCGATGCAGTACGGCCTGAAGGCGTCGAACTACCCGCTGATCCCGGAAGACTTCGAGCGCCGCCAGCTGCCCCCTGCCCTGGTGCCGCACCGCAAGAAGATCTTCGGTCTGACGATCGCGCCCGAGCGGCTGAGCGAGATCCGCAACGAGCGCCGGCCCAACTCGCGCTATGCGCAACTCGACAACTGCCGCATGGAAGTGGCCGAGGCCGAGGCCATGATGCGCCGCGAAGGCATCCGCTGGCTCTCGACCACCACGAAGTCGATCGAGGAAATCGCCACCACGATCCTGCAGGAGATCCGGCCCGAGCGCCTGGAGTACTGAGGGCTCGGCTCGGGCGCTGTCAGAAAGACGTCAGCCAGTGCCCGAAAAATGGGCTGGCGGGCCCTGCCCGTTCCCGCCCTCCCCTGCCTTCACGGCAGACGCCAACACCTATTCGAGACATGATCAAGATCTTCATCGCCTTCGTCATCTTCGCCGCCGTCGCCCTCTTTGCACTCATGAAGGGTGGCGACATCGACATGGGCGGTGAGAAGCACGGCATGGATGCACCGCACACCGAGCAGGCGGCGCCTGCCGCACCGGCAGCGGCACCTGCCACCCCCGCCGCACCCGCGCCGGCCGAACAGCCGAAGTAAGCCAGGAACAAGGCGCGGGTCAGCCCCGCGTCAGCCCGGGGTCAGTGCTCCGTAAGTGCCAGGTCCTACGCTCCATGTCACCCGAAATCAACCCGAGAGACATGCATGGACGAGAGTCTGGTTCAACAGATCGCGAGCAACCCCGCCTACCTTCAACTCAAGGCCAAACGATCGCGCTTCGGCTGGTGGCTGACGCTGGCGATGATGGTCGTGTACTACGGCTTCATCCTGCTGGTGGCCTTTGACAAGGCCTTGCTGTCGCGGCTCACGGGCGATGGCGTCATGACCGTCGGCATCCCGCTGGGCTTTGGCGTCATCGTCTTCACGATCGTCATCACGGCGGTCTACGTCAAGCGCGCCAACACCGAGTTCGACGAACTCTCCGCGGCCGTGGCCAAGGCGGTGCGGAAATGAGGCGCGTGCTCACCCTGCTGGCCCTGGCCAGCGTGTCCGTCGCGGCCTGGGCCGCCGGCGCCGACCTCGGCCAGGCCGACAAACAGGCCACCAACTGGACCGCCATCGGCATGTTCGGCCTCTTCGTGCTGGGCACGCTGTACATCACCAAATGGGCGGCCGCCAAGACCCGCTCCGCGTCCGACTTCTACACCGCCGGCGGCTGCATCACGGGCTTCCAGAACGGCCTGGCCATCGCGGGCGACTACATGTCGGCGGCTTCGTTCCTCGGCATCTCCGCGGCGGTGATGGCCTCGGGCTTCGACGGCCTGATCTACTCCATCGGCTTCCTGGTGGGCTGGCCCGTCATCACCTTCCTGATGGCAGAGCGCCTGCGCAACCTGGGCAAGTTCACCTTCGCCGACGTGGCCGCGTTCCGCTTCCAGCAGGCGCCCATCCGCATCTTCGCGGCCTCGGGCACGCTGGTGGTGGTCGCGTTCTACCTGATCGCGCAAATGGTGGGTGCGGGGCAACTGATCAAGCTGCTGTTCGGCCTGGAGTACTGGATCGCCGTGGTGATCGTGGGCGCGCTGATGATGGTCTACGTGCTCTTCGGCGGCATGACCGCCACCACCTGGGTGCAGATCATCAAGGCCTGCCTGCTGCTCGGCGGCGCGTCCTTCATGGCCTTCATGGTGCTGCTGCACTTCGGCTTCAGCCCCGAAGCCATGTTCGCCGGTGCGGTGAAGATCAAGACCGAACTCGCGCTCAAGGACGGCAAGGTGGCCGAGGCCGCGGCCTCCATCGGGCAGTCCATCATGGGCCCGGGCAACTTCGTCAAGGACCCGATTTCGGCCATCAGCTTCGGCATGGCGCTGATGTTCGGCACCGCCGGCCTGCCCCACATCCTGATGCGTTTCTTCACCGTGCCCAGCGCCAAGGAAGCGCGCAAGTCCGTGATGTGGGCCACCGGCTGGATCGGCTACTTCTACCTGCTGACCTTCATCATCGGCTTCGGCGCCATCACCTTCGTGCTGACCAACCCGCAGTTCCTCGATGCCAAGGGCGGCCTGCTCGGCGGCAACAACATGGCCGCTGTGCACCTGGCCAGCGCCGTGGGCGGCAACGTGTTCCTGGGCTTCATCTCGGCCGTGGCCTTCGCCACCATCCTGGCCGTGGTGGCCGGCCTCACGCTCTCGGGCGCCTCGGCCGTGTCGCACGACCTCTATGCCACCGTGCTGAAGAAAGGCAAGGCCGACTCGGCCGCCGAGCTGCGGGTGTCCAAGATCACCACGCTCTGCCTGGGCGTTGTCGCGGTGGTGCTGGGCATCGCCTTCGAAAAGCAGAACATCGCCTTCATGGTCTCGCTGGCTTTCGCCATCGCGGCCTCGGCCAACTTCCCCGTGCTCTTCATGAGCGTGCTGTGGAAAGACTGCACCACCAAGGGCGCGGTCATCGGCGGTTTCCTGGGTCTGGTGTCCTCGGTGGCCCTCACCGTGGTCTCGCCCTCGGTGTGGGAAGCCACGCTGGGCAACCCCAAGGGTTCGGCGCTGTTCCCCTACACCTCGCCGGCGCTGTTCTCGATGGCGATCGGTTTCATCGGCATCTGGCTGTTCTCGGTGCTGGACAAGAGCCAGCGCGCGCGGGTGGACCGCGCCGGTTTCCTGGCCCAGCAGGTGCGCTCGGAGACGGGCATCGGCGCTGCGGCGGCCGCCGCGCATTGAGGGGCAGAAGCCAGGCCGAGGCGCCGCCTCGGCTCTGGCTTCGTCGCATCAGGCCGCGACGGCCTCGGCCGGTGCCACCACCGGCTGGCGGATCAGGTGGTCGAAGGCGCTGAGCGCGGCCTTCGAACCCTCACCGGCGGCAATCACGATCTGCTTGTACGGCACCGTCGTGCAGTCACCCGCCGCGAACACGCCGGGCACGTTGGTGTGGCCCTTGGCGTCCACCACGATCTCGCCGAAGCGGCTCAGCTCCACCGTGCCCTTGAGGAACTCGGTGTTGGGCACCAGGCCGATCTGCACGAACACGCCTTCGAGTTCGACGTGCTTCACGTCGCCGCTCGCGCGGTCCTTGTAGCTCAGGCCATTCACCTTGCCGTCGGCGCCGGTGATCTCGGTCGTCTGCGCATTCACGTGGATGTCCACGTTGCGCAGACTCTTGAGCTTGCTCACCAGCACGGCGTCGGCCTTGAGCGCATCGGCGAACTCGATCAGCGTCACGTGCTGCACGATGCCGGCCAGGTCGATCGCGGCCTCGACACCCGAGTTGCCGCCACCGATCACCGCCACGCGCTTGCCCTTGAACAGCGGACCGTCGCAGTGCGGGCAGTAAGCCACACCCTTGTTGCGGTACTCGGCCTCGCCGGGCACGTTGACATTGCGCCAGCGCGCGCCGGTGGACAGGATCACGCTGCGCGCGCTCAGCACCGCGCCATTGGCCATCTGCACCTGCACCAGGCCGTTGGGCTCGCTCGCCGGGATCAGCTTGTCGGCGCGCTGCAGGTTCATGATGTCCACGTCGTAGTGGCGCACCTGCGCTTCGAGCGCGGCGGCGAACTTCGGGCCGTCGGTTTCGAGCACGCTGATGTAGTTCTCGATCGCCATCGTGTCATTGACCTGGCCGCCGAAACGCTCGGCCGCCACGCCCACGCGGATGCCCTTGCGGGCGGCGTACACCGCCGCCGCGGCACCAGCCGGGCCGCCGCCGACGATCAGCACGTCGAACGGGTCCTTGGCGTTGAGCTTCGCGGCTTCGCGCGCATCGGCGTTCACGTCCAGCTTGCCGACGATCTCTTCCACCGTCATGCGACCCGAACCGAACACCTGGCCGTTGAGGAACACGATGGGTACGGCCATGATCTCGCGCGCCGTCACCTCGTCCTGGAAGGCACCGCCTTCGATGACCGTGGTCTTGATCTTCGGGTTCCGGATCGCCATCAGGCTCAGTGCCTGCACCACGTCCGGGCAGTTGTGGCAGGTCAGGGACATGTAGACCTCGAAATTGAAGTCACCGTCCAGCGCCTGGATCTGTTCGAGCACGTCCTGCTCGACCTTGGGCGGGTGGCCGCCGGTCCACAGCAGGGCCAGCACCAGCGAGGTGAACTCGTGGCCCAGCGGCAGTCCGGCGAAGCGCAGCGAAGTGTCGCTGCCCGCGCGCTGCAGGGTGAACGAAGGCCGGCGCGCATCCTGGCCGTCGGTCTTCAGGGTGATCTTGTCGCTGCGCAGCGCCTGGATGGTCTGCAGCAGATCAAGCATTTCCCGGGAGCTCTCAGAGTCGCTCAAGGAGGCGACGATCTCGAAAGGTTGTGTCACGCGCTCGAGGTAAGCGCCGAGTTGAGCCTTGAGGGTGTCGTCCAACATGTTGTATTTCCTTTATCTAAGCGACTTTGAGAACCGGCCTCCTCAGGGATTGAAAGGCGGCCAGGGGTCCACCCGGCGGGCCTTCTGGGCCCGCGGGTTCTTCGACGTGCAACCGGAGAGGCTGGGCCTCATCGCGGATGGAACGGAGGATCAGATCTTGCCGACCAGGTCCAGCGAAGGAGCGATGGTCTTGGCGCCTTCGTTCCACTTGGCCGGGCACACTTCGCCGGGGTGGGCGGCGGTGTACTGGGCGGCCTTGAGCTTGCGCAGCGTTTCCTTCACGTCACGGGCGATCTCGTTGGAGTGGATCTCGGCGGTCTTGATCGTGCCTTCGGGGTTGATGATGAAGGTGCCGCGCAGCGCCAGGCCTTCTTCAGGGATGTGCACGCCGAAAGCGTTGGTCAGCACGTGGGTCGGGTCGCCCACCAGCGGGAACTTGGCCTTGCCCACGGCGGGCGAGGTTTCGTGCCACACCTTGTGCGAGAAGTGCGTGTCGGTCGTGACGATGTAGACCTCGGCACCGGCCTTCTGGAATTCGGCGTAGTTCTCGGCCGCGTCTTCCACTTCGGTGGGGCAGTTGAAGGTGAAGGCAGCGGGCATGAAGATCAGCACCGACCACTTGCCCTTCAGCGTCTCGTCGCTGACGTCGATGAACTTGCCGTTCAGAAAGGCCGTGGTCTTGAAAGGCTGGACGGTGGTATTGATCAGGGACATGGTTTTCCTTGGGTTGGGGTTGAGAAAGAGGCGGCGATCAGAAAGGGTTTTCCGTATCGCCATGGGGTGAATGATAGCAAATAACTACCAATCTTCGGGATTGATAGTGTTTATCCACCCGATAGCTTTTCTTGTTGCTGTGCAGCAACTCGCCCGATGAGGGCCGTTCGTGTTTACCACATTCCGGCGACAGCAGCGTTTTGGCGAGATTTCAGAGGGCAAACCGCGTTCCCGCCGGAAGCTTTACGGCAGGCACCGAACGAGCTATCACAAAAAAATTATCAAAAACTTAACAAGAATGGTTTTCATTTGTAATAATAAGAAAAGTAGCCAGCCAGCCCCTCCCCAGCCCCCGTCCCTTGTGTGATGCGCGCGATACCGAGTGGATGCATGCCAGCCAACTCCATCAACGCATGCATACGTAAGGATTTTCGATGTCGAGAGCATCCACCCCGTCGGCTGGCCAGCGCGGCGTTTCGTCGGGCTACCGCTTCCCCTTGCAAGCCACCGCCGTGGCCTGCAGCCTGTACGCGCTGAGCCTGGGCGCGGCCCACGCCCAGCAAGCCGAGGGCTCGCTGTCCGAAGTCGTGGTGTCCGCCTCTGGCGTCGAACAGAAGATTGCCGATGCGCCCGCCAGCATTTCGGTGGTGACGCGCGAAGAGCTCGCGAAGCGCCCCTACACCACCCTGCTGGATGCCGTGCGCGACATCGAGGGCGTGGACGTGGGCGAGACCACGGACAAAACCGGTCAGGGCACCATCAGCATCCGGGGCATGGGCGCCGACTACACGCTGATCCTGATCGACGGCAAGCGCCAGAACAACAACGGCGACCTGTACCCCAACTCCTTCGGCGGCAACCAGTTCAACCACATCCCGCCGATCGAGACGATCGAGCGCATCGAAGTCATCCGCGGCCCCATGTCCACGCTGTACGGCGCGGACGCGCTGGGCGGCGTGATCAACATCATCACGCGCAAGATCCCCGACCAATGGACCGGCTCGGTCACGCAGTCCTTCACCGTGCAGGGCAACAGCGACTTCGGTGACGACAAGACCACCGACTTCAACCTCATGGGCCCGATCAAGCCCGGCGTGCTCGGCTTCCAGCTGCGCGGCAGCCTGTACGACCGGGACGCATCACGCCCCGAGTACGCGGACGTGGTGTATCCCAACGGCGCCGTGCGCCCGCGCGCCCTGGGCTTCGGCGGCGGCGGCAAGACGGTGGACAACAAGAACCAGAGCCTGGGCATGCGCCTGGCGCTCACGCCCAGCGCCCGCCACGAATTCCTGTTCGACGTCGACACTTCACGCCAGACCTACAACAACCGCCCCGAAGCCGACGGCAGCTTCCCTCTGGGCACGGTGGACAGCATCGCCACGATCTGGCGCTCGAACAACGCCACGTTCGCAGCACCCCAGGTGGGCTACCTGCCTGAACAGAAGTTCACGCGCGACCAGTGGTCGCTGACGCACAAGGGCAAGTGGGACATCGGCAACAGCGAGATCTCGCTGTCCTACGTGGACACGGCCAACAAGGGCCGCACCCTGCCCTTCTCCCCCGAGGAGCGGGCGCGCCTGCAGGCCCTGTGGGCCGCGGTGCCCGGCGCCAACGCCACGGCCAAGCTCAACAACATGACGCCCGCGCAACGCGCCACGCTGGAGTCCTTCCTGCCGCGCCCCGCGCGCGTGATGGAGACCCGCCAGTACACGCTGGACGGCAAGCTCGACATCCCGCTGGGCAACCACCTCGTCGTGGTGGGCGGCCAGTACATCGACGGCGAAATGGAGGACGGCACCTTCGGCATGTTCGGCAACAACCCGCAGCCGGGCACCGTGCAGAAGCACGAGATGACCTCGGTGTTCGCCGAAGGCAACTGGCAGCTGCGCCCCGGCTTCACGCTCACCACGGGCCTGCGCCACGACAACCACAACATCTTCGGCGGACAGACCAGCCCGCGCGTGTACGGTGTCTGGGAGGCCAATCCTTCGTGGACCTTCAAGGGTGGCGTGAGCACGGGCTACAAGACGCCCAAGACCAGCCAGCTGTTCCCAGGCATCACCGGCTTCGGTGGCCAGGGCACCTCGCCCTTCGTGGGCAATCCGGATCTGAAGCCCGAGACCAGCGTCAACGGCGAACTCGCGGCCTACTTCAACAGCACGAACGGCCACAGCTTCAACGCCACGGTGTTCCAGAACCGCTTCAAGGACAAGATCGACAGCGGCGGCCCGACCATCGCCAACTGCGAAGGCGCGGCGCCTGGCGTGCCCTGTGCCGACGTCGGACTGGGCTGGCGCGACCTGGGCTTCGCTTCCTTCAGCCAGACGCAGAACATCAGCCGCGCGGAACTCAAGGGCCTGGAGCTGGCCGGCCGCTACCGCCTCTCGCCGACGTGGATGGTGCGCGCCAACTACACCTACACCGACTCGGAACAGAAGACCGGTGCAGCCATCGGCCGCCCCCTGTCGGAAAGCGCCAAGCACATGGCCAACGCTGCCCTCTCGTGGTCGGCCACGCCTTCGCTGGAACTGTTCCTGAACCTGGAGGCGGTGTCCGACCGCTACCGCGGCTGGGACGCGCCGACCAACAGCGCGATGTACTACAAGGCCTACAACATGCTGCACCTCGGTGGCAGCTACCGCATCAGCAAGAACGTGACGCTCAACGCCCGCATCAACAACCTGCTGGACCACGACTTCACGAGCTACAGCACCAGCTTCACGAGCTGCACCAGCGGCAACACCTGCGTGGGGGGCCAGCAGCCGGTCTTCCGCGACGACTACAACGTCAAGGCCAAGGCTCGCAATTTCTGGATCAGCCTGAACGCGCGGTTCTGACGCGCTTTTCCTCAATCGCTGACCCGTTCAGCGACCCCGCGCCACGGCCTCAGGGCCCTGGCGCCTTTCGTCGTTCCTGACGCCAATTCACAACAAAATGGAAAAATTGTGAATAGGAATGATTTTTATTTGTGATAATCCCGGCCGAAGCCAGCCAAAGCCCCCGACGACCTGCCGTGCCCTTGCACCGTGCCGGTGTGATGTGGACGCCTGCCAGCCAACACACCATCGCACCCGCACCGCAAGGACTCACCCATGGCCCATATCCGCAGCCGCAAGCACAGCAAACCCGTCCACCTCCTGGCCCTCCTGGCCGCCTCCGTTCCTGCCGCCGGCATGGCGCAGCAGACCACCACCCTGCCCACGGTGACCGTCAAGGAAGCCCCCGAGGTGCCGTACAAGGCCGACAAATCGGCCAACGAGAAGATGACGGCCCCGCTGGTGGACACGCCCAAGACCATCCAGATCATCAAGAAGGAAGTGCTGGAAGAGCAAGGCGCGGTCACGCTGATGGAAGCCCTGCGCAACACCCCCGGCATCACCATGCAGATGGGTGAGAACGGCAACACCTCGGCCGGCGACACCTTCCAGCTGCGCGGCTTCTCGCTGCAGCAGAACACCTTCGTCGACGGCATCCGCGACCTCGGCGCCGTCACGCGCGACACCTTCAACCTGGAACAGGTGGAGATCGTCAAGGGCGCCGCCGGTGCAGAAACCGGCCGTGGCGCTGCGTCGGGCTTCATCAACCTGATCTCCAAGCAGGCCCATCTGGGTGACGAAAGCAGCGCCTCCGGCACGGTCGGCACCGCCAGCCGCAAGCGCGCCACCGTCGATCTGAACAAGCAACTGAGCGAAACCTCCGCCTTCCGCCTGAACGCCATGGTGCAGGACAGTGGCGTGGATGGCCGCGACTATGTGGAGAACAAGGGTTATGGCGTGGGCCTGTCCTACGTCACCGGCCTGGGCACGCCCACCCGCCTGCACCTCTTCAGCCAGCACCTGCGCCAGAAGAACGTGCCGGACGGCGGCATTCCCGCCATCGGCTACGAAGGATTCACCTCGCCGCTGGGCGCCAAGGTGCGCCGCGAGAACTTCTATGGCAGCCCCAACGACCAGGAAAAGGTCGATGCCGACATGATCACGGCCAAGATCGAGCACGACCTGGGCCAAGGCACGACGATCCGCAACATCACGCGTTTCGGCAAGACCCACATGGACCGCACGCTGACCGGCATCATTGGCATCACCGCCACGAACACCGCCGCCACCGCTGTGAACCCGGCCGTGGTGGCCGCCAACCCGGCCACCTGGCTGGTGGCCCGCTCACGCCAGCGCGTCGATCAGGAAAACACCATCCTCGCCAACCAGACCAGCGTGAACACCGAGTTCAAGGCGGGCGGCATGGAGCACTCCCTGGCAGCCGGTGTCGAGTTGCTGCATGAAAAGCAGAACTCCTTCGACCATGGCACCGCCGTGGGCACGACGCCATCAGCCAACCTGTACAACCCGAACCCGTTCCAGACCATGGCCAACTTCGGCGGGCGCACGGGAGGCGAAACGGGCGGCACCACCAACACCATCAGCGCCTATGCGTTTGACAACGCCAAGCTCAACGAGCGTTGGTCGATCAACGGTGGTCTGCGTGTGGACGTCTACAAGCTGAGCACCGACAACGTCACCTCAGGGGGCGTTCGCACCTTGTTGGACGATTCGCGCAGCCTCGTGAGCTGGAGCGTCGGCAGCGTCTACAAGCCGGCGGAAAACGGCAGCGTCTACGCCTCGTACGCCACCTCGGCCACCCCGCCCGGTACCAGCAACTTCCAGTTGAGCAACGCCGCAGGCAACCAGGCCAATTCGACGCTGGATCCGCAAAAGACCGACACGATCGAACTGGGCACGAAGTGGGAACTGCTGAACAAGCGCATGAACGTGGCCGCGGCCGTGTTCCGCACCGAGAACGATGGCCAGACGTCGCAAGACCCCATCACCGGCCAGGTGTTCCAGTACGGCAAAACGCGTGTGCAAGGTCTTGAGCTGTCGGCCGTGGGCCAGATCACCAACTTCTGGCAGATCACGGCCGGCCTGGCCAAGACCAGCACGAAGGCGCTCAGTCAGCGCTCGCGCAACGCCACCACCGGCGTGGTCACGGTCACCGACGGCGTGCGCTGGTCGCCCGACCTGACCGCCACCGTGTGGAGCTCGTACCAACTGGACAAGCTGACGCTGGGCCTGGGTGCTCGCTACACCTCCGAGCAAAAGCGCGTCGTCACCGTGGGCGGCACGGGCAACGTGCCCAACATCCCCTCGTCCTGGGTCGCCGACGCGATGGTCGCCTACCAACTCACCGACAAGGTCAGCCTGCGCCTGAACGTCTACAACCTGTTCGACAAGGAATACCTGATGGCCCTGAACAACGGTGGTGGCCGACTGGCGCTGGGCCTGCCCCGCTCCGCTGCGCTGACCGCCAACGTCAAGTTCTGATCCCGACCACCCGTCAGAACGCTACCATCGAAAAGGCCCGCCCCATGGCGGGCCTTTTCCCGTTTCAGGAACCCTGTCCATGCTGCTGCACATTCCCCAGGTCCTCACACCAGCCGAAGTGGCCGAGATCCGCCAGGTGCTCGACACCCAGGGCTGGGTGGACGGTCTGCGCTCCACCGGTCCGCAGGCGGCCAACGTCAAGCGCAACCTGCAGCTCGACACCGCGTCCCCCGTGTTCGCGCCGCTCTCGCAGCGCATCGCGCAGGCGCTGCAACGCCATCCGCTGTTCGTCTCGGCCGTGCTGCCAGCCACCATGCTGCCGCCGATGTTCAACCGCTACGAAGGCGGTGGGCACTATGGCAACCACATCGACAACACGATCCAGACCGACCGCTTCAGCGGCCAGAAGGTGCGCACCGACGTGTCCACCACCGTGTTCCTCAGTTCACCCGACGAGTACCAAGGCGGCGAGCTGATCGCCGAGGACAGCTTCGGCATGCACGAGATCAAGCTCGATGCGGGCGACGCGATCGTCTATCCGTCCACCAGCCTGCACCGCGTGGAGCCGGTGACCAGCGGCGTGCGCGTGGCCTCGTTCCTCTGGACGCAAAGTCTGGTGCGCGACGCGTGGCGGCGCTCGATGCTGTTCGATCTGGACATGACCATCCTCAAGCTGCGCAACCAGCTGGGCGACACCGCCGAGGTGGTGGCGCTGACCGGCCACTACCACAAGCTGTTGCAGCAATGGGCAGAGACTTGATCCCCCCGCGCCGGATGCGCCACCCGGTTCAATACACGTCGCGGCGGTAGCGACCGTCGGCGGTGAGCTGCTGCAGCGCCTCTTCGCCCAGGATGGTCTGCAGCGTGCCGTTGACTTCGCCGGCCATGCCTTCAAGGCTGCCGCACACGTACACCGCAGCGCCCTGCCCGACCCATTCCTTCACGTCCGCTGCGGCCTCGGCCAAGGCGTGTTGCACATAGCGCCGCTCGGCCTGGTCGCGCGAGAACACCCAGTCCACACGGCGGAGCCAGCCATCGCGCTGCCAGGCGTCGATCTCGTCGCGGTAGTGCGCGTCGCACGTCGCGTTGCGTTCGCCGAACAACAACCACATGGGCACCTGCCCCTTCCCCGCCGCAATACGCGCCCGCATGTGCCCGCGCAAACCCGCCAGGCCCGTGCCGTTGCCAATCAGGATCAACGGACGCTGAGCGTTGTCACCAATGCGAAAACCGCCATGCGAGCGCACGCGCAGCGTGACGGTGTCGCCGGTCTGCGCAGCTTGCGTCAGCCAGCCCGAGGCCAGGCCGGGGCTGCCGTCGGCGCGGCGCGTGCGGCGCACCAGCAGGTGCACGGCGCCGTCCTGCGGCACGGAAGCGATGGAGTAGTCGCGCGGTTCGCCCGGCGCGGTGGGCACCTCCACCTGCACCAGGTCGCCCGCCTGCCACTCGGGCAACGCCGCGCCGGCCTCAGCAGGCACCAGTTCCAGGTGATGCACCTCCTCGCCCGCGCTGCCGGGGTTGAGGTGCTGGCGCGCGCGCAGCCGCCAAGGCTGCAAGGCCGGTGCCTCCCAATCCGGCAGGTCGCTGGTGCCGGCCAGGTGCGCGAGGTGCTGGCGCCAGCGCTGCAGCGCGTCGGGATCGCTCTTGTCCACGTCGATGCGCTCGAACAGGGCCTGCGCGCCGCGGTCCATCAGCCACTGGTCCAGCTGGCGGCCGAAGCCGCAGAAGTGGGCGTAGGTCTTGTCGCCCAGCGCGAGCAGGCCCACGTGCAGGTGCGACAGCGTCACACCCGCGTTGGCCATCACCTGCCGGGCGAACAGCACGGCGCTGTCGGGCGGATCGCCCTCGCCGTAGGTGCTCGCGATGCAGAGCAGGCGATCGGCCTGCTGCAGGTCGGCCAGGCTGATCTGGCTCAGCGGCGCCAGGCGCACCGGCACGCCCGCCGTGTGCAAGGCCTGCGCGGTCTGCAAGGCCAGCTCTTCGGCCTGGCCGGTCTGGCTCGCGTACGCCACCCACCACGCGGGCACACCTGGCGTGGCCGGCAGCAGCGCATCCACCCGGCGCTGCGCGGCGCGCTGCCGGTTGCGGTGCTGCCAGGCGATGGCGCCGCACAGCAGGGCGTAGCACAGCAGCGTGGCCAGGGCGTAGAGCCATTTTTCGCTGGTCATCCGGCGAGTTCCTTCATCGCGGGTGTGAGGGTTTCGGTCAATCGGCCATCGGGCTCGCGCTGCACGAACAAGGCCGCGATGCCGTGCGCGGTGGCCAGGGCCAGGCCCTGCTCTCTTCCGAGCACGGTCAGCGCGGTGGACCAGGCATCGGCCCACAGGCATTCGGTGTGCAGCACGCTCACGGACGCCAGACCATTCGCCAGCGGCCGGCCGTTGCGCGGATCGATGGTGTGCGGCCAGCGCGCGCCATCGTGTGTGTACACGCGCCGGTAATCGCCCGAGGTGGCGACGCACAGCCCATGCAGGGCCACGCGTGTGGTGGGCAGCGGTGCCTGTCCAGGCGCGGTGGGCGGCGATTCGAGGTCCACCCACCAGGGTTGGCCACCCAGCCGCAAGCCCTGGCCCCGCAGCTCGCCCCCCACCTCCACCAGGCTGTGGGGCAAGCCCATGCCGCTCAACCGCCGCGACACCCGGTCCACCGCGTAACCCTTGGCGATCGCCGAGAAGTCCAGCCGCACGCCACCGGGCTGGTGAAGCTGGCGGCTGGCCGCTTGCCATTGCAGGGCGCGCCAGTCGTTGAGCGCCAGGGCGTGCTGCACCGCGCCCTCCGTGGGAGGGGTGAAGCCGGGGTCGGTGTAGCGCGGGCTGGGGCCGAAGCCCCAGAGGTTCACCAGCGCGCCCGCAGCAGGGTTGAACGCACCGCCGGAAATCTCGGCCAGCCACAGGGCCGCCGCCAGCACCTCGGCCATGGCCTCGGGCACGGTGTGCCACGTGCCGGCCGGGGCGCGGTTGAAGCGCTCCAGGTCGGCGCTCTCCAGCCAGGTGCTCATCTGGGCCACGACCAGATCCAGCTCGTCCTGAACGGCGACGCGCACCAGCTCGCTGGGCGAGGCACCGGCCGCCACCCACCGCACCTGCCAGGTCGTGCCCATGGTCTGGCCGTCCAGGCAGTGTGCCTGGGCACCCAGCATGGGCATCGAAGCATCCAGCTCCAGGGGCACCAGCACACGGTTCATGTTGCGTGGGTCAGAAAACCAAAAAACAACCCCAGCCATCTGCATGGTCTGGGGCATGCCGGCTTGCGCCGGGGCATCAACGGGGCAGGACTTCCAGCGTCAGGCTGTAGCCCGAGCGGCGGACCGGCTCGGCCAGCGTGCCTGCCGGGCCCGTGGGCGCGGGACGCGGTGCGTCGGCGGCAGGGGCTGCGCCCGCGGCGGCAGGCGCAGCGGGGCCACCGGCGCCAGGACCGCCAGCGCCGCCGGGACCGCCCATGCCAGGCGCGCGCGGCGGCGCGATGTTCACCCAGTACATGCCGGCCGCTGGCCACTTGACCTTGATCTCGCCCTTGTCGTCGGTCGTGGTGCGGATTTCACCCAGCTCGCTGCGGTAGCGCAGGCCGGCCAGGATGACGGTGGCCGCGTAACCGGCCGCGGGCTTGCCGTTGTCGATGAAACGGAAGGTGGCGGTGTCGCCTTCCACCAGATCGTTCGGGTGCGTCACCGGCACCAACTCGATGCCGCGGCCCGTGGGCTTGAGGGCTTCGGTGGTGGGCTTGCCGGAGGTCACGAAGGTCTCCACGCGGTTCTGCGACTGGCTCACGCGCAGGTCTTCCGCATTGGCAGGGATTTCCTTGGCCAGCGACTCGGCGGTGCCGCGCAGGCGCTTGCTCTCGGTGCCCACCTTGAAGCTGGCGATGAGGGCGTCGTTCACCAGCGCGAGGCGGTAGGTGCCGGGTTTGTCGAGCTTCACGTCGAACATGCTGCGGTAGCGGCCCTTGGCCTGGTTCTCGGCCTGCACTGGCTGGCCATCGGGACCGATCACCACGAGGTTGTCCAGGCCGGCGGCGTTGTGCTCGTAATAGAAGATGTCGTTGGAGACGGCGGCATCGACCGACACCCAGGGCAGCTGGCCCGAGTAGATGGTGCCCGAGGGCAGCAGCCAGGAGCGGTGCGCATGCACGGCGGCCGGCAGGGCCAGCACGGCCGCGGCGGCCAGGGTGAGAACGCGGGCGCGAACGGTGGTGGTTTTCATGAGGGTCTCCAGTCGGGGTCAGGGTTTGACGGTGACGCTGATCGCGCCGAGTTCGTGTTCGCCACGCGCTTGTGTGGTGGTGGCGGCCTTGGGGGGCCACACGAAGGGCACCTTCACCACTTCGCGGCCACCCACTTCGCGCGCGGCTTCGAGCACGAGGCTGTATTCACCCGGGGCCAGCTTGCCCAGCGCGGTGCTGTCGGCGAACTGCACCGACTGCTCGCCGGGCGCGCGCGTGGCGCCACTGATGCCGTCCACCGGCATCGTGAGCTCGCGGCCGCTCTTGCGCCACCAGGCGCGCATGTCCTTGAGCCACTTGGTGCCCTCGTTGTTGCGCATCTTGATGTCGTACCAGACCGCGAGGTTGCCCGCGAAGGACTGGTCGTTCTTCTCGATCCAGATCGCCACGTAGGGGCGGTGGTACTCCGCCACGGTCAAGCGCGGAATCTCGACTTTGAGCGCCATGTCGGCGGCCAGGGCGGGGAAGGCAAACCCAGCCGCGGAAATGGCGGTGGCGTATCGGATCAACATGGGAACGCAGCTCCTTCGGCAATCAATGGATGAACAGGATCACGAGCAACAAGGGAATCACCAGGCCCGCGCCGACCATGGGCCAGGTCGTGGGGCGGCTTGTCGCGTGGAACTTGAGGATGAACAGGCCGGTGATGCAGAACACCAGGCAGGCCACCGAGAAGATGTCGAGAAACCACTTCCAGGCCAGGCCGGTGTGGCGGCCCTTGTGCAGGTCGTTCAGGTAGGAGATCCAGCCTCGGTCGGTGCGCTCGTACTCCACGCTGCCCGACTCGCGCTCGATGCGCAGCCAGGCATCGCCACCGGGGCGCGGCAGCGAAAGGTAGATCTCTTCGGGCGACCACTCGGCGGTGGTGCCGGGCAGGGGCACGTCCAGCGCCTCGGCCAGCCAGCGGTGCACCTCGGGCGGCAGCACCGCGTTGTCAGGCTCGTCGTCCTTGGGTGCGAGCGCCGTCTGCAGTTCGGCGGGCAATTGCACCAGCTTCTGCTGCACCTGGGGAGCGGCCGCGATGTCGGCCGCGTGGTTGAGGGTGATGCCCGTGAAGGCGAACAGCAGCATGCCGATCAGGCACAGCGCCGAACTGATCCAGTGCCACTGGTGCAGGGTCTTGAGCCAGTAGGCACGGTTGGACGCCGCTTGGGCGGCTGGGGGGTTCTTCACGGGAGTAGAGACAACGCAGAAACGGATCGGAAGCCAACGGAAGGCGGGACATCGCGAGGGCGGAAACCGCCTGCGCTCATCAGCCTGAGAATTATAACTATTCTCATTTAGAAAAGCCCTCGGAGCCCCGCAAAAAGTTGCTGTCCTGCTTCTGTTTTTCAGGAAATCGGCGGCGGCGGACCGGCCCAGTCACCGCCCAGGGCCTTGTACATGTCCAGCGCGGCGGTCAGGCGCGAGAGGCTTTGCGTGGCCAGGGCGTCCAGGGCGGCGAACAGGGTGCGCTGCGCGTCCAGCACCGAGAGCAGATCGCCACTGCCCTCGCGATACCGCAGCTCGGCCAGCTGCAGCGAGCGGCGCGCCTGCGCCACCACCTCGCGCTGCAGCGCTTCCTGGCGCTCGCTGCGCGCCACGTTGCCCAGGCCGTCGTCCACCTCCTTGAGCGCGGTGCGGATGGCCTTGCCGTAGTTCTCGATCAGCACCACGCGCTGGGACTCGGTGCTGCGGATCTGCAGGCGCTGGCGCCCGCCATCGAAGATCGATTGCGCCAGCGAAATGCCCAGCGACACGCTGCGCGTGGGGTCGGCCAGGCTGATCAGGGCCGAGGTGCCCAGGCTGCCCGACGCCGACAGCGACAGGCTCGGCAGCAGCGCCTTGCGCGCGACTTCCACGTTGGCATCGGACGCGGCCAGCTGCGCTTCCGCGGACGCCAGATCGGGGCGGCGCGTGAGCAGCGAGGACGGCAGGCCCGGCGACAGCGCGGGCACACGCAGCTGCGTGAATTCACCCGCTTCAGGCGCGTAGCCTTGCGGCACGCGTCCCAGCAACAGCGCGAGCGCGGTGGCGGTCTGGCGCTGCTGCAATTCGATGGGCAACAAGGCCGTGCGCTGCGACAGCACCGTCGTGCGCTGTTGCGACACTTCCAGCGCCGTGGCCACGCCGTTGCGCTGGCGCGCTTCCACGATCGCCAGCACGCGCTCGGCGATGGCCAGGTTCTCGCGCGCGATGCGCAGGCGCTCGGCGGTGTTGAGCCACAGGAAATAGTTGTTGGCCACGGCCGTGAGCAGCGTCAGGCGCGCGGTCTTCCAGTCGTACTGGCTGGCCTGGAACGAGGCCTCGCCCGCGCGCACGCCGGCCGCGATGCGGCCCCAGAGATCAACCTCGTAGCTGACGGACAGCCCGGCACTGCTCGACTCGCGGGAGGTAGACGCGGTGCCCGGCGCGTCGGTCCGGCCGGCCGTGCTGCCCAGGCTGCCGTTGACCGACGGCAGGCGCGAGACGCCCGCCTGCTGCAGGGCGATGTCGGCCTGGCGCATGCGTTCGATCGCGATGCGCAGGTCCGGGCTGCCGGCCTGCGCCTCTTCGATCAGGCGCTCCAGCGGCTGCGAGCCGAAGGACTGCCACCAGGCGGTGGTCAGCTGCGGCGCGTCGGTCGCGGGCAGCGCGGGCGCGAAGGCGGCGGGCATCTCGACCACCGGCCCACGCGCCGGCTCGGTGCTGGCACAGGCCTGCAAGGCCAGCACGGCGGCCAGGAGCAGCGGTTTGGCCAAGGGGAACATTGACGGTTTCATCACGGTGTTCATTCGGAAGACAGGGCCACGACGGGGTCGAGCCGCGCGGCCTTGCGCGCGGGCAGGTAGCCAAAGATCAGGCCGGTGGCGAAGGCGCAGCCGAACGCCAGCACGACCGGGGTGACGGAGAACTGCACCGCCGTGCCGGTGGCACCGATCACGAAGGCCACGCCCAGGCCGATGACGACGCCGATCAGGCCGCCCAGCGCGGAGACCACCAGCGCCTCGATCAGGAACTGCTGGAGGATGTTGCGCATGCGCGCGCCCGTGGCCATGCGGATGCCGATTTCGCGGGTGCGCTCGGTCACGCTCACCAGCATGATGTTCATGACCCCGATGCCACCGACCAGCAGCGAGATCGCCGCGATCGAGCCCAGCAGGATGGTCATGGTGTTCTGCGTCTCGGTCGCGGTGTCGATGATCGACGCCATGTTGCGGATCTGGAAGTCGATCACGCCATGGCGCTCGGCCAGCAGGGATTCCACCGCCGACTGGGTTTCGTCGATGCGGCTCACGTCGGACACCGCCACCGTCACGTTGCGCAGGAAGCGCTGACCCGACAGGCGCAACTGGCTGGTGGCGTAGGGCACCAGCACCACGTCGTCCTGGTCCTGCCCGTTGGGCGAGGCGCCGCGCGTGCTCATCACGCCCACCACCTGGAAGATCAGGTTGTTCACCAGCACGAACTTGCCCAGCGGCTCCTCGCCACCAGGGAACAGGGCCTTGGCCACGGTCTGGCCCAGCACCGCCACGGTGGCGTATTCCTGCTCGTCCTCGTCCGTGAAGAAGGTGCCGCGCTGCACCTTCCACTGGCGCGCGAGCGGGAACTTGGATGAGGTGCCCAGGATGCTGCTCGAATAGTCGGACTCGCCATAGCGCAAGGTCGCGTTGCTGCTCTGCTCGGGCACGGCCGCCAGCACGTTGGGCACTTCCTTGTCGATCGCGTTCACGTCGGCGAGCACCAGCGTCGCGGTGTTGGAGAAGCCCCGCTGGTTGGGCGCGCCCGGGCGCACCAGCAACAGGTTGGAGCCCATGGCGCTGATGCGGTCGATCACCACCTGCTTGGCGCCGTCACCGATGGCCAGCATGGCGATCACCGAGGCCACGCCGATCACGATGCCCAGCAGCGTGAGGATGGCGCGGAACACGTTGGCGCGCAGGGCGCGCAGCGCGGTCTTGGCGGCCTCGACCACATCGCTCAGGTGCGAGATGCGGCCGGCGCGCGCCGTCCAGTTCTGCGCCGCCAGCGCGGCCTGGCCTTCGGGCGGGCGTGGGCCCGGGTCGGCCAGGATGTGGCCGTCCTTGATCTCGATCACGCGCTGCGCGTGTTGCGCGACCTCGGCGGCGTGGGTGATGAGGATCACCGTGTGCCCCTGCGCCGCCAGCTCCTTGAGCAGGACCATCACGTCGGCGCCGCTCTTGCTGTCCAGCGCGCCGGTGGGTTCGTCGGCGAGGATCACGCGGCCGCCGTTCATCAAGGCGCGGGCGATCGACACGCGCTGCTGCTGGCCACCCGAGAGCTGGTTCGGCCGGTGGTGCATGCGCTCGCCCAGGCCCAGCGAGCCGAGCAATTCGCTGGCACGCTGATGGCGCTCGGCCGGGGGGATGCCCGCGTAGACGGCGGGCACCTCGACGTTGTCCGCCGCGGTGCCGGTGGCGATGAGGTTGTAGCTCTGGAACACGAAGCCGAAGGCATCGCGGCGCAGCTCGGCGAGCTCGTCGCGCTCCAGTTCGGAGACATCGCGGCCCATGAAGAGGTAGCGGCCGGTGGTGGGCTTGTCAAGGCAGCCCAGGATGTTCATCAGGGTGGACTTGCCCGAACCGGACGCGCCCATGATGGCCACCAGCTCACCGGGGTAGATCTGCAGGTCGATGCCGTGCAGCACCTCGACCGACAGGTCACCGTTGTGGTAGGTCTTGGTGATGCCGCTCAGGTCGATCAGCGGCACGCCCGCGCTCTGCGGCGCGGCGCGCAGCGCCTCGGCCTCATGCGACTGCGGCAGCTGGCTCATCGGCGCGCCCCACCGGCGGCGCCACCCGGCATGCCACCAGGACCACCCATGCCCTGCGGCTGCCCCAGGCCCGTGCCCTGTGTCGGGTTGGCAGGACGGCGCTCGGGTTCGCGCACGCCGGCGATCACGCGGTCGCCTTCCTTCAGGCCCGACAGCACCTCGGCATGCACCCGGTTGCTGATGCCGATGGTGACGTCACGCTCTTCGATCGTGCCGTCCTCGGCCATGACCTTGACCTTGGCCTGGCGGGGGCCGCGCACCGACTGGTGGCCCAGCGCGGTGA
>NZ_JBYTAE010000051.1:0-43930 GCF_058787875.1 Hydrogenophaga sp. FW305-3-2-15-A-LB1
TCTCGCCAAGGCTCATTTGTTTCATGTCGTCAATGTCTCACATCACGCAGGCACAGCGGAGGTTGTGCAGACCTTCCTTAGGCGCCGTTGCTGACCCCGCTGGCCACATGCCCGGCAGGCACGTGCAGCGCGGCCGACTCGATGTGGCCGGTCTGGTCGTCGAAGAAGAAATCGGGCTCGAACTCGCGCAGGAACTCGCCCTTGGGCAGGCCGCCGAGGAACATGGCTTCATCGACCTCGATGTTCCAGTTCATCAGAGTGCGGATCGCGCGCTCGTGCGCCGGGGCGCTGCGCGCGGTGACCAGCGCGGTGCGCACGCGCATCATCGGCGTGCCCTCGCTCTGCAGGCGGTGCAGGGCTTCGAGCAGCGGCTTGAAGGGGCCGCCGGCCAGCGGCAGCGCGGCCTTGCTGGCCTCGTGTTCCTGGAAGGCCGAGAGCCCTTGCGCCTGGTAGACGCGCTCGGCCTCGTCGGAGAACAGCACGGCGTCGCCGTCGAAGGCGATGCGCACCTCGTTCGGGTGCTCGCTGCTGGCGTGCACCGACTGGGGGTAGACCTGCGCGGCGGGCACGCCGGCCTCGAGCGCGGCGCGCACGTCGGCCAGGTGGGTGGAGAGGAACAGGTTGGCGCGCAGCGGGCGCAGGTAGCGCCAGGGCGGCTGGCCGCGCGTGAAGCTGCCGCGCTGGATCGGCAGGCCGTAGTGTTGGGCGGAGCGGAACACGCGCATGCCCGAGACCGGGTCGTTGCGCGAGAGGATCACCACCTCCACCCGCTGCGCCTGCGCGTCGTTGAAGGCGAGCAGCTTGTGCACCAGCGAGAAGGCCACGCCGGGTGCGGCCGGCTGGTCCAGCCGGTCGAGCTGCAGCTTCATGTAGGCGCGGTCGTCGCCGGTTTCGAAGAGGCGGTTTTCTTCCTCGAAGTCGAACAGGGCGCGGGAAGAGATGGCAACGACGAGCTTGCCTTCGAGGGAAACGCCCATGGTCAGGTGACGAGTTGGTTGAGCTGGATGATCGGCATCAGCACCGCGAGCACGATCAGCATCACGACCAGGCCCATGCCCACGATCAGCAGGGGCTCCAGGATGGTGGCCATGTGCATGGCGCGGCGCTGCACCTCGTCGCCGAGCTGCTTGGCCGCGCGGTCGAGCATGGCGGGCAGCTGGCCGGTCTGTTCGCCCAGCCGGGCGAACATGGACACCAGCGGCGGAAAGCGCTTCTTGCTGCCCAGGGCCGAGGCCAGGGGCGCGCCTTCGCGCACCAGCACCACGGTGTCGAGCGCGTCGGCGCGCATGGCCTGGTTGGAGAGGGTTTCGGCGGCGGTCTGCAGGGCGCGCAGGATGGGCACGCCGGCCGCCGCCAGCATGGCCAGCGTGGCCGAGAAGCGGGCCGCGTTGTAGCCGCGCGCCAGGCGGCCCACCAGCGGCAGGCGCAGCCAGGCGGCGTCCATGCGCAGGCGGATGGCTTCGTTGCGGCGCGCGAACACGACACCACCGATGCCCAGCGCCAGCAGGGCCAGCATGAACCAGCCGTAGGAACGCACGAAGTCGCTCAGGCCGAGCATGACCACGGTGAGGAAGGGCAGGGCGCGCTTGCTGCCGGCGAACACGTTGGCCACCTGCGGCACCACGTAGGAGACGAGGAACACCACGATCACGATCGCCACCAGCGTGACGATGGCCGGGTAGAGCGAGGCCGCGACGATCTTGTTCTTGAGGGCTTCGCGCGCCTCCAGGTCGTCGGCCAGGCGTTCGAGCACGGTGCCGAGCAGGCCGCTCTGTTCGCCCGCGGCGATCACGCCGGTGTAGATGGGGGAGAACTCGCGCGGGTGTTGCGAGAGCGCGCGGGCGAAGGTGGAGCCGCCGTTGACCTCGGAACGCAGCGAGGCCATGAGGTTGCGCTGTTTTTCGTCTTCGGACTCTTCGGTCAGGGCCGAGAGCGCGCGTTCCAGCGGCAGGCCGGCGGCCACCAGGCCGGCGAGCTGGCGCGTCCAGACCGCGAGGGCGGTGGCGCTGAAGGCGCGACCGCCCCAGAGCGTGATGTTGAGGCCCTTCGCGGCCGAAGTGCCCTGCGAGCCCGCGGCGGGTTCGACCAGCAGCGGCACCAGAGCGCGCGCGCGCAACATGCTACGCGCGGCGCGCGCGGTGTCGGCGTCGATCAGGCCTTTCTGCGTGGCGCCCTGGGCGTCCAGGGCTTCGAAGGTGTAGGCGGGCATCAGCAGGAACTCCCCCCTGCGCCGCTGGCGCGGCCTCCCCCCTCGCTGACGCGCCTTCGGCGCTGGGAGGGGGGACGCACCCTTGGGCCGGCAGAGCCGGACCCTCCGGCGTCCTGCACGAGACACGTCTTGCCGGGGAGATCGCGTGGGCGATTCATATTCAATCTCGGGTGACCGACATCACTTCTTCCGGCGAGGTGATGCCCGAATCGATCAGGCGCTGGCCGTCGGCGCGCATGGAGCGCAGGCCGGCGTCTTCGGCCGCCACATACACCTTGCTCTCGGCGGCGCGGTTGTGGATCAGCGCGCGGATCGTGTCGTCGGCCACCATCAGTTCGTAGATGCCGGTGCGGCCCTTGTAGCCGGTGTGGTTGCACTGCTCGCAACCCACCGGGTGCCAATGGCCCTTGTCGTCGGCGCGGCGGCAGTGCGGGCAGAGCTTGCGCACCAGGCGCTGCGCGAGCACGCCCAGCAGCGAGGAGCTCAGCAGGAAGGGCTCCACGCCCATGTCGGTCAGGCGGGTGACGGCGCTGGGCGCGTCGTTGGTGTGCAGCGTGGCGAGCACGAGGTGGCCGGTGAGCGAGGCCTGGATGGCGATCTGCGCGGTCTCGAAGTCGCGGATCTCACCGATCATGATCACGTCCGGGTCCTGGCGGAGGATGGCGCGCAAGGCCTTGGCGAAGGTCAGTTCGATGCGGGCATTGACCTGCGTCTGTCCCACGCCGGGCAGTTCGTATTCGATCGGGTCTTCCACCGTCATGATGTTCTGGGCGTTGGCGTCCAGGCGCTGCAGCGCGGCGTACAGCGTGGTGGTCTTGCCCGAGCCGGTCGGGCCGGTGACGAGGATGATGCCGTGCGGCTGGCCGATGAGCTTGCGGAAGGCGTTGAGCACATCGCCCTGCATGCCCACGGCTTCCAGGCTGAGCTTGCTCTCGCTCTTGTCCAGCAGGCGCAGCACGGCGCGTTCGCCGTGGGCACTGGGCAGGGTGGAGACGCGCACGTCCACCGCGCGGGTGCCGATGCGCAGCGAGATGCGGCCGTCCTGCGGCAGGCGCTTCTCGGAGATGTCGAGTTCGGCCATGATCTTCAGGCGCGAGATCAGCGCCGCGTGCAGCGCGCGGTTGGGCTGCACGACTTCGCGCAGCGAGCCGTCGACGCGGAAGCGCACGCTGGAATGCCGTTCGTAGGGTTCGATGTGGATGTCGCTCGCGCCGTCGCGCGCGGCCTGCGTGAGCAGGGCGTTGAGCATGCGGATGATGGGCGCGTCGTCGGCGGTCTCCAGCAAGTCCTCGATCGCCGGCAGCTCCTGCATCATGCGGCTGAGGTCGGCGTCGCTCTGCACCTCGCTGACCACGGCGGCGGCGCTGGACTCGCCCTGGGCGTAGGCCGCGCTGATGCGCTGCTTGAGCGTCTCGCCGCTTTCCCAGCGGATGTCGTTGACCGGGTGCACGCGCAGGATTTCCGTCAGCGCCGAGAGGCGACGCGTCTGCGCGCCGGAATCGGTGGCGGGCGTGCTGCTGCCCAGCAGGGTCAGCGTGGCGCCGTCGTCCTCGATGAGCCAGTGGTGCTCGCGGGCGAAGGCGTAGGGCAGCGGGTACTTCACGGCCGCCGCCTCACTGCCGGGGCGCCGTGTTCTGCGGCGCCGGGTTCACCGGGGGCGTCGTTTGCGGGTCGGCCAGCGAGCGCACTGGCGCCGTGCCGTCCGGCGAGGGCGCGCGTGGCGGCAGTTGCGGTGGCATGACCGGCGCCTCGTTCACGCCCAGTACGCTGCTCTGCCGGGGTTGGGCGTCCTTCTGCACCGAGCGCATGAGTTCGTAGCGGTCGAGTGCCAGGCTGCTGGTTTCGCGCCCGTCGCGCATCACCACGGGGCGCAGGAACACCATCAGGTTGGTCTTCTTGCGCGAGCGGGTTTCGCTGCGGAACAGGTTGCCGAAGATGGGCACGTCGCCCAGGCCGGGCACCTTCTCCTGGTTGCCGGCGTACTCGTCCTGCAGCAGGCCGCCCAGCACCACGACCGCGCCGTCCTCGACCAGCACGGTCGATTCGATGGTGCGCTTGTTGGTGATCAGGCCGGTGGTGGAGTTGACCGAAGAGGGCACGACGTTGCTGACCTCCTGGTAGATGGTCATCTTGATGGTGCCGTTCTCGCTGATCTGTGGCTTCACGCGCAGCGTGAGGCCCACGTCCTTGCGCTCGATGGTCTGGAACGGGTTGACCGAGCCTTCGTTGCTGCCGGTGTTGGTGAACTGGCCGGTGACGAAGGGCACGTTCTGGCCGATCACGATCTTGGCTTCTTCGTTGTCCAGCGTGAGCAGGTTGGGGGTGGAGAGCACGTTGCCTTCGCCGTTTTCCTGCAGGAAGCGCGCGAGGAAGCCCAGCACGTACACGCCGTTGGTGCGGCGCGCCAGGCCCAGGTTCATGCCGGGGGATGGCGTGGCGTTGCCCTGGGCCAGCTCCAGGATGTTGCGGCCACCAGTGCCGAAGTTGGTGCCCAGCAGACCGATCACGCGGTCGCCCGAGCTGCCGAGCGCGCCTTGCCACTGGATGCCGAACTCGGCCGCCTTCTCGGCGTTCACTTCGGCGATCAGGCTTTCCACGTAGACCTGGGCGCGGCGCGAGTCGAGCTGGTCGATCACGGCGCGCAATTGGCGGTACTGCGGTTCGGGCGCGGTGATGATGAGCGAGTTGGTGGCCGGGTCGGCCTGGATCTGGCCGCCGGTCGACGGCGAGCCGCTGGGCGTGACGGCGGCGGTGGCCGCGTTGTTGTTGTTCGCGCCTGCGGTGCCGGTGGGCGTGAGGGCCGCGCGGTTGAGCGGGGACGTCGCACCACCGCCCAGGGAACCGCCGCTCAGCCCACCGGAGGACTCACCCGCCAGCGCGGCGCGCAGGGTGGTGGCCAGCGAGGTGGCGTCGGCGTTCTTCAGGTAGACGACGTGGATGTTGCCGCTGAGCTTGTCGGACGAAGGCTGGTCCAGCCGGGCCACCAGCGAGCGCACCAGGGCCAGGCGGGCGGGGTTGGCCGCGCGCAGCACCAGGCTGTTGCTGCGCGGTTCGGCCACCAATGTGGTCTTGTACGACTGGTCGGCCTGCGCACCACCGCCGGCGGTGGCGGGGTCGATCAGCCGGGTGACGAGCGCGGCCATGTCGGCCGCCACGGCGTGCTGCAGCGGGATGATCTCCACGTCGGTCGCGCCCGCGACGTCGAGCGAGGCGATGATGCGGCCGATGCGCTGCAGGTTGTCCGCGTAGTCGGTGATGACCAGCGAGTTGTTGCCGGGGTTGACGTTGATGGTGTTGTTCGGGCCGATCAGCGGGCGCAGCACCGGCACGAGGTTGTTGGCCGATTCGTGGTTGAGCCGGAAGATCTGCGTGACCACGGTGTTGGAGGCGGGCAGGGCCGACACCGAACCGGCGCTCACCACGTTGCCCTGCAGCTTGGCGTCGGCCTCGGGCACGATCTTGTAGAGGCCGCCGGTGTCCACCAGCGAGAAGCCCTGCAGCCGCAGCACGGCGGCGAACTGGTTGAGCGCCGCGGTGGGGGTGACGGGCCGCTCGGTGACGAGGTTGACGGTGCCCTTCACGCGCGGATCGACCACCACGTTGCGGCCCGTGATGGTGGCCATGGTGCGCGCCACCGCTTCGATTTCGGCGGCGACGAAGTTGAGGGTCACGGGCTCGTTCGCCGCGGCCGGCGCGCGCGCCGTCTGCGAGATGCCGTTGCCCGACAGCAGGCACAGGACCAGTGCCAGCGCCGTGAGCGCACCGCCGTGGGCTGCACGGCCCGGGGCGACACGGAGTGGGTTCGGTTTCATGGTCGGATCGTATCTTGAAGTGTGGAGAAGGGGCGCGCTCAGTTGTCAGCCAATGTTGAGCAGCGAGCGTGGGCCTTGGCGGCGGCCCATGATGTTGAGCAGGTTGCCCAGGGCGGCTTCGGCTTCGGGCGCGGCCTCGGCCACGCCTTCGAAGCGCAGCCGGCCACCGACCCAGCGGCCCGCGCCCTGCAGCTTGAGCGCGCCGCTGAGGGTTTCCAGGTTCAGCGTGGTGGTGTTGCCGTCGGCGTCGGCGCGCAGGGTCATGCGGTAGCTGCCCAGCGGGCGCAGGGTGGACAGGCGCGAGGCCAGGTCGAGCGCGTCGATGGCGGCCTCGCCCTGCATGCTGGCGCGGCCTTCGTCCCAGCGCAGGGTGAGACCGGCGGTCTGCAGGGCCAGTTGGCCTTCCACGCGCAAGGTGTTCCAGGGCGTGCCCAGGCCGCTGAGCAGTTCGGCCGGCCACAGGCTGGTGGAGCTGGCCACGCGCAGTTCGCCGCCGCCCAGGCGGGGAATGAAGGTCATCGCCAGGGGCTCGGGGGTGCAGCAGGGGGCCATCAGGCGCAGCGCCATCGCGGGCGATCCCGAGGCCAGGCGCGGCGCGAGCTGCCATTGCAGGCCCTGGGGCAGCGCGGTCTGGGTGCGGCTGCCTTCGCCGCCGGTCAGCACCAGATCGGCCTGGCCGTTCCAGACCGTGCCGCGGGCATTGACCAGTTGCAGCTGGCCCTGGGTGGCCGACGTCACGCCGCTGGCGAGCCAGCGCGCGGGCGCGAACACGATGACGGCGAACAGCAGGCCGAGCAGGCCACCGATCCAGGCCAGGCGGATGGGCCAGTTGCCGTTCATGGCGTGCCACCCAGGCCGGGGCCGGTCAGGACCAGGGTGCCGCTCCAGCCGGGGCTGCCGGGTTCGCGGTGGATCTGGCTGTCCACCGGCAGCAGACGGGCGTTGATGCGCACCTGGGCCAGCCACTGGGCCAGGGCCTCGGGCGGGGTGTTGCGCAGGGTCAGCGTGGCGCGCTCACCCAGCACCGAAAGCTGGCCGGTGCCGGACAGGCCGTTGGTGGCGGTCTCGACGGCGCGCAACACCTCGTCGCGGCCGGGGGGTTGAGCGGTGTTCTGGCTGCGCAGGGTTTCGGCGGTGGCGGCCATGCGCTGCATCTGCCCGAGCTGGGCATCCAGCCGGGCGTGGCGCGCGGGGGCCTGGCGCAGCGTGTCCAGGGCGGGCGCGATGGCCACCCACCACACCAGACCCAGGCCGATCACCCAGGCGGCGATGGTCACGGCGTTGCGCTCGCGGGACGAGAGGCGGGCCAGCGCCACCGAGAGGGCCAGGGTGAGCCTGGCGATGGGGGAGGGGGAGGAAGAGGCGGTGGCCATGGTCAGGGTTCCGGCGGGCGCAGGGCCAGCTCATTGCCATCGAAACGCACCCGCCAGCCGCTGTTCTGCAGCGACTGTTGCAGGGCGCGCAATTGGTCCTGGGTGGCGCGCCAGCCCGCGAAGCGCCCTTCGCCCGTGCTGTAGGCGATGGTGGAGGGCAGCAGGGCTTCGCCGGCCGAGGCCTGGTCGATCGCCGCGAGCAGGGTTTCCAGGTCGCCTTCGGACAGGGCGCCGGTGGCCTGTTGCAGGCGGGCCACTTCGCGTTGCATCTGCACCGGGGCGTCGAGCACCAGCGTCACTTGCGGGAAGCTTTTCTGCAGGGTCTGCACCACGGCCTTCTGTTTGGCTTCCAGGCCGCTGCGCTCGTGCCAGGCGGCGGCGTTCAGGCCCACCAGTTGCACGCCCACCAGCGCCGCCAGGCCCCAGCGCGCGGGTCGCCAGGCCGGGGCGTTGCGCCATTGCCGGAAGCTGCGCTTGAGCCGTTGGCCGCGCCGCGCGCCCGCCGAGAGGCTGAGGTCGAACTGTGCGAGGTTCCAGTCGGACTGGGCGCAGCGCAGCAACCACGCGGGCAGGGCGACGAGCTCAAAACGCTGCTGCAGCACCTGCTCGGCCTGCCCGGCCACGGTGGGGTCGGCCAGCCAGACGTCGTATTCACCGGGCTCGCCTGGCGCGTCGCTGGCGGGTGGCATGAGCGCGGTGACCACCATGTCGCCCGCGGTGCCATGGCCCAGGGGAGTTTCTCGCAGCGGTGTGCAGCTCACGCCGAGCAGGCCGGCGCTGCCCAGCCAGATCTCGCCGTTCTCGTTGTAGGCCCAGTGGACGTTGGAGGGCACGTCCAGCGCGAAACTGCGCGAGGAGCCCGGCGTGGCGCCGGGGGTTTCGGAGGGCACCAGCGGCCACAGGGCCGGCGCGATGCGCCCGGCCGGGCGGGCCGCTCCCTCCAGGATCTGCAGCCAGCCGCGCAGCCAGACCTTGTGGCAGGCGGCGACCCACACCGTCTGGCCCGAACGGCCACCGGGCTCCAGGGCGAAGTGCAGGTCGGCTGTGTCGGCCAGCAGGCGGTCTTCCAGCAAGCCTTCGAGCGCGGCCCGCAGGCGCGCGGTGGCGACCTTGGGCAGGGCGACCCGGTGCCAGGAGACGGCGCGCGGCGGCAGCACGAGCACCACGTCGTCGTCCCGCGGCAGCAACGCGGCCGCGCACTGACCGTGGTCGGTGATCTGCTGGCCATTGCTGGACGTGGCCCAGTCGAAAAGGGCCGTGGGTCCCGCAGGGGGCGCAGCGGAGAAGTCCGAGGGAGTGACGATCAGCACGGTGATGCGGTCATGCGAAGGTGTTACAGGGCGGCGAGCCCCTCATTCTAGAGACCCTGGGTGACTCTCAGGGGCCTGATGTGCACCGGGAAAACACGCCGTCTCAGCGCCGGGCAAAGCGTTCGCGCCAGTTCACGCGCACATCGAGGTTGTTGCGCACGACGAGAGAGCGCTCTTCGATGATGGTGTCGTCGAGCCTCAGGCGCCCGCGCACCTCGAAGTGGTTGCTGCGCACACCGTGGTACAGATCAGACAGTTGGCCCGTCATGGCGGGCACCACGGCGCTGGCGTCGGCCAGGCTTTTGAACGGTTCGCGCTCGCGGGCGCTGGTGATCTGCCGGGCCTGGGCCATGTCCAGGCCCGGCACACTGGCGCAGATGGCCTGTGCGCTGGCGGTGTTGAGGTTGAGCGTGGAGCGGGTGGGCAGCACGGTGACGTGGGGTTCGAGCACGGCTAGGCTGTTGCGGCTGATGCCGAGCCAGGCCAGTTGCGCGTATTTCCGGGGCAGCAGGGCGGTGCGCGAGGGCAGGGGGTCGCTCAGCGCCAGGCTCATGGAGGTGCGCAGCTCGTTGGCGGCGGCGTTGAGTTCCGAGACCGGCAGCCCGAGTTGTTCGTAGAGTTTGGCGAAGCTGCGCATGTCGGCTTCGGAGAGTTCCACCTTGGCCTGGGCGCCCGCGCCGACGGTGCGCACCACGTTCAGGAAGTTCATGCGCGACTGCATGTCGATCACTTCGCCCGAGAGAAAGGCCTCCAGCATGCCGTCGGTGTTGTTGTTCTTGTCGGCGGCGAGAAAGCTGGAGAGGCGCGCCTCCTCCAGCGGCATGGCCCAGGGTTCGCCCAGGTGGTCGGCGTTGCCGCTGCTCTGGTTGTCGCGCGCGTCCTCGCGCAGGATCAGGCGCGCCCAATCGAGCGCACCGGTCAACACCCAGCCGGCCTGCACGCGGCGCCGCTCGGCCTGCTCGACCTCGGCCGAGCGCCACTGCTGCCACAACGCGGCCGAGGCCAGGGTGGCCACCAGCGTGACGACGAGCATGGCGAGCAGCAGCGCTGCGCCTTGCTGGTGTCGCCGCAGGGTCTTCATCAGCGCCCCGCTTCCAGAGTGGGGCGGACCCAGTCGCGCACCAGGCTGCCGCTGAGGCCTTCGCCGGTGCCGAGCACGAGTTCCAGGCGCACGCCGTTGGGCAGGCTGCCGGTGCGCGCGCCCTCGGGGCCGCCCACGGGCTCTTCATTGCCCGTGGACGACTGCGGGTTGCCCCAGGTTTCACCCCGGTGGTAGAAGAGCTGCCAGTTGTCGATGCCGAGCAGGGCGATGGCGCTGTCGGAACTGGCGTTGCCCGCCTGGGAGGGCAGGGCGCCGCGGCCCCATTCGCCGGCCCGTTGCCAGGCGCGCGCCAGTTCGTCGCGCCGCAACAAGGGGCCGGACTGCCAGCGCACCCATTGGCCGCTGGCGTTGATGCTTGATGAAATCTGCGGCAGGCCGGCCAGCGCCACGCCGGTCAGGCGCGCCCAGGCCACGACGCGGATGCCGCGGCTGTCCAGGCCGGTTTCGCCACTGTCGCGCCGCGTCATGCGCAACACCTGGCCGTTGAAGTCGAGCGCGTTGACTTCGCCGGTGTCGATCAGGGCGTCCAGGTCGGCGGCCCACTGGCCCATGGCCGCCTGCATGCGCAGCAAATCGTCGGCGCGTTGCTGGGTGATGTTCTGGGTGCGCGTCATGCCGTCCAGCGAGCGCCAGCTCAGCAGCGCGAGCATGGACATCACGACGATGGCAACCAGCAGTTCGACGAGGGTGAAACCGCGCGCGTGTTTCATCATGCTCAATACCGGCCCATCACGGTGGAGAGGCTGAGCAGGCGCACGTTCACCCCATCCACGGCGGCTTCGACGACCGTGTCCACGCGCCGGAAGTTCGGGTTGGGCGTGGGCAGCACCGACAAGCGCACGCGCATCTCGCGCCCCGCCTGCGTGCACACGGTGTCGGTGTCGCCGGTGCCGGGCAACTGGCGTTGCAGGCGCAAGCGGGTGAGTTCGTTCTCGGCGCACAGCTGGGCCAGCCATTGGTCGCTCTGCCGGCCCGAGGCCCGGGTGAGGGCGCCGGTGGCCTGCAGCCCGGCGGCCAGGGTGATGGCGACCACCGCGAGGGCGACGAGCACCTCGATCAGTGTGAAGCCGCGCGGGCGCGTCATGGTGTGGCGGCCAGCACGGTGAAGGGCGAAAGGCCGTCGGTGCCCAGGGTGATGCGCCGGTCCCCCTGGACCAGCATCACCCGCTGTGCGGCGATCAGCGGTTCAGGCCCGAGCACCAGGGTTTGCGCGCCCGGCGGTTGCAGCACCTGGGCCTGGGTGTCCTGGTTGAGCCAAGGGCGCGGCCCGGTGAGCGAGCCGGTGCCCGCCTGGGTGGGCAGGCCGAGGAATTCGAAGCCTTGCGGCAGGCTGCGCCAGACCACCGGCAGCCCGCTGGTGCGCGACTGGGCACGCGCGGACTCCAGCATGGCCGTCAGCCGCAGGCCCTCGCGCTCCAGGCGGGTGGCGCCGTCGTCGCGCAAGGCCACGCTCACACCGGCGGTGGCGAAGGCCACGATCACCAGCACCACCATGAGTTCGAGCAGGGTGAAGCCGTGTGCCTTGCTGGCCATGATCAGGGAAACCGCGTTGCCGGAAGGCCGATGGTGGCCGCCGCGCAGGGCCACCCCAAGCAAGGCCAGCCCCCTTGGGGGGCGGCGACCCGCGCGGCGGCGGAGCGTGGGGGCTTGTTTTTCACTGCCAACTGCCGATGTCGGCGTCCTTGCCCTCGCCACCCGCCTGGCCGTCGGCACCGAGCGACAGCACGTCCACCTCGCCCCTCAGGCCCGGGTTGATGTACTGGTAGGGGCGGCCCCAGGGGTCGCCGGGCAGCTTGTCGAGGTAGGGGCGCCAGTTCGGCGGCACGGGGCCGGCGGTCGGTTTGGCCACCAGGGCGTTCAGGCCTTGTTCGTTCGTCGGGTAGCGCTGGTTGTCCAGCCGGTACAGTTTGAGCGCCTGCATCAGGTTGTTGACGTCGGTCTTGGCGGCGGTCACGCGCGCATCGTCGGCACGGTCCAGCACGTTGGGCACGATCAGCGCCGCGAGCACACCGATGATGACCAGCACCACCATGAGCTCGATGAGCGTGAAGCCGCGTTGCAGGGTGCGGGCCAGGCGGGCCGCGAAGGCCGGCGTGCGCAGGGTGGGGGTGGTCAGGTGTGGCAAATCAATCTCCCGCGAACAAGGGCCTGTGGACCGGCCCGATGGCCAGGCCGGAAACCGGTGGTCGTCGATCATAATGCGCCCATATGAACAAGGCACCCGCGTTCGGCCATTCCGGCTTCCTCATGGAAAGCCCAGCCGCCCTGCAGACCGCAGGACGGCGAGGGCCGACCATCGCCGCAGGCCTCCTGTGGCTGGCGGCGGGCCTGAGCGCGGGTTACTGGGTGTTGCTGGCCTGGGGCCGGTCGCCGGTGACGCCGGTGTCGGCCATGGCACCGGCGCAGGTGGCGGCCGATACGGCTTCCGTGGCCCGCTCGCTGGGTGCCTTGCCCGCTGCCGCGTCCACGGGTGCGGTGGCCAGCGCAGCGCCGCCCCGGTACAACTTGCTGGGGGTGGTCGCGGTCGGTACCCGGGATGGTGCCGCGCTGATCGCGGTGGATGGCCAGCCACCACGGCCTTACCGCCTAGGGGCGTCGCTGGAGGGTGGGCTGGTGCTGCAATCCGTCTCGCGCCGCGCTGTGCACCTGGGGCCTTCGCTGGAAGCCCCGGCCTCGGTGGAGCTGACCCTGCCCGAGACCGCCACGCCGCCCTGAATCCGGGCTCAGCGTTCGAGCAAGCCCTGGGCGGCGAGCAGCAGGGGCCACGCCAGCAGTGCGCCGGTGCCCTGGCCCATGCGCATGCCCATGTCCAGCAGAGGCTGGGCCTGCAGATGGATCAGCATCAGGCGGTGCCCGCTTTCGGCCGAGCGGTGGCCGAACACCAGGTAGTCGGCCACGGCTGGCACCAGGCCCCGCGCCACCAGGGCGGCCGCGCTCGCCACGTACCCATCCACCAGCACCACCCGCCGCTCGGCGGCCGCCTGCAACATGGCGCCGGCCATCATGGCGATCTCGAACCCACCGAGCGCGGCCAGCGCGTCCAGCGGCCCCAGTGCCTTGCGGTGCCGGCTGGCGGCGGCCGAGAGTTTTTCGATGCGCTGGGGATGCGGGTCGTCGTGGGGGCCCGCGCCGTGGAAGTCGTCGCGTCCGCAGGCGTCGGACAGCGGCACGCCACACAGCCGGGAGAGCAGCAGGGAGGCGGCGACGTTGTTGGCCACGCCCACGTCACCCAGGGCAATCACGTTGCCGGGGAGGTGGCGCACCACGTCCATGCCCGCGTGCAGGGCCGACACGGCCTGCGCCTGTGACATGGCCGGGCCGATCATCAGGTTGCGGGTGCCATAGCCGATCTTGCGCAGCAGCAGCGGTGCCTTGCGCCGGGCATCGTCGGGCAGGGTGATGTGGGAGGCCACGCCGGCGTCGACCACCGTGAGGTCGAAGCCATGCATCTGGGCCAGGGCATTGACCGGTGCGGCGCCGAGCAGCAGTTGCAGCACGTGCTCGCAGGTCATGGACTGCGGCAATTCCGACATGCCCTCGTCGGCAATGCCGTGGTCGGCCGCGAACACGACCAGTTGAGGGGAGTCGAAAACCAGCAGGTCAAAGGGCAGGGGGCTGCCGTGTTGGATGCGCGCCAGCTGCAGCACCAGGGCTTCCATGCGGCCGAGCGAGTGCTCCGGCATGCCTTCGGGCGCCAGGCGCAGCATCACCGAGTGATCCAGCAGCGTGTCCGTCGTGGCCGCGATGTGGGGCAGCTTCAGGTTCGCGGGCAACTCGGGTGCCCGTCGGGTGATCGGTTCGAAGACGGGGTCGAGGGCCATGGCGGGTGGTCAGCTTTTGAGGAACAGACGGTACACCGGATTGCTGGTTTCCTCCACGTACGGATAACCCAACGTGTCGAGAAACTTGTCGAACGCCTTGTGGTCCTTTGCAGGCACCTGAAGCCCGACCAGGATGCGGCCGTAGTCGGCGCCCTGGTTGCGGTAGTGGAACAGGCTGATGTTCCAGCCCGGGCGCATCAGACTCAGGAATTTGAGCAGCGCACCTGGCCGCTCCGGGAACACGAAGCGCAGCAGGCGCTCGTCGTGCGCCAGGGGCGAATGCCCACCCACCATGTGCCGGATGTGCTCCTTGGCCAGTTCGTCGTGCGTGAGGTCCAGGGTCTCGAAACCGTGCCTGATCAGGTTGGCCGCGATCTTGCCGGACTCGCCCTTGCCATGGGTGGTCAGGCCCACGAACACATGGGCCGCGCTGCCGTCGTGGATGCGGTAGTTGAACTCGGTCACGTTGCGCGGTCCGCCTGGCAGCTTTTCGATCGCTTCGCAGAAGCGGCGGAAGCTGCCACGCTCCTCGGGGATGGTGACGGCAAACAGCGCCTCACGCTCCTCGCCCACTTCGGCGCGCTCGGCCACGAAGCGCAGCCGGTCGAAGTTCATGTTGGCGCCGCACAGGATGGCGGCATAGGTTTCGCCGCGGGTCTTGTGCTGGGCCACGTATTGCTTGATGGCCGCCACCGCCAGCGCCCCCGAGGGCTCGACGATGCTGCGCGTGTCCACGAACACGTCCTTGATCGCGGCGCACACCGCGTCCGTGTCCACGGTGATGTAGCCGTCGACCAGATCGCGCGCGATGCGGAAGGTCTCCTCGCCGACCAGCTTGACCGCCGTGCCGTCGGCGAACAGGCCCACATCCGCCAGTGTGACCCGTTCACCACCCTCGACCGAGCGCAGCATCGCGTCCGAGTCGATGGTCTGCACGCCGATCACCTTGATTTCGGGGCGCACGGCCTTGATGTAATTGGCCACGCCCGAGATGAGGCCACCACCGCCGATCGCCACGAACACGGCATCCAGGTGGTCCGAGCCCAGGCTCTGGAGCTGGCGCAGGATCTCCATGGCGATCGTTCCCTGGCCCGCGATCACGTCAGGATCGTCGAAGGGATGCACGAAAGTGAGTCCCTGCTTCTTCTGAAGGGTAAGGGAATGGGTATAGGCGTCGGAGTAGCTGTCGCCATGCAGGACCACTTCACCACCAAAACCACGGACCGCGTCGATCTTGACCTGGGGCGTGGTGGTCGGCATCACGATCACCGCGCGCGTGCCGAGTTTGCGCGCGCCCAGCGCCACCCCCTGGGCATGGTTGCCCGCCGAGGCACAGATGACACCCTTTTTCAACTGCTCTGGCGAGAGGTGCGCCATCTTGTTGTAGGCGCCCCGCAACTTGAAGCTGAACACGGGCTGCTGGTCTTCCCGCTTGAGCAGCACGGTGTTGTGCAGCCGCCGGCTCAGGTTGGTTGCCGGCTCCAGCGCGGATTCCACCGCGACGTCATACACCCGGGCATTCAGGATTTTTTTCAGGTAGTCCGCCGGCCCCATGGTGGTGGTCGACGAGGCTTTTGGGGTGTTGTTGTGTTGTTTGGGGCGGGCTGGCGGCATGGTGTTCCTCGCCGCACATCATATCGGGGGCGAAAAAAAGCCCGGGCTGGCAGAACCAGACCGGGCTTGAATCCACCCGTGGAGGGTAGAGGAGACAACCGTAAATACAATGACGCCAGTATAACGCTCGCATGCTGCATTGCAACATCGCCAATCAGATTTCTATGATTTTTAGAGCGCTCACCCCAATACCTTTGGTTATTTAACGACAGGACACCTTATGGAATGCACCGTCACCTGGACCGGCGCCGCCGGTACCCGCTCCAACATGGGCTTTGTGGCCGAGACCGGCAGTGGCCACGTGATCGCCATGGATGGCGCCCCGGATGAAGCGAAGCCGGAAAACGGGGGCGCCAACCTGGCGGCCCGCCCGATGGAAACGGTGCTGGCCGGCACGGGCGGATGCACCGCCTACGACGTGGTCCTGATCCTTAAAAGAGGCCGCCACGACGTGCGCGGTTGCAGCGTGAAGCTGGTGACCGAGCGCGCGCCTGTCGATCCCAAGGTGTTCACCAAGATCCACATGCATTTCACGGTGACCGGGAAAGGCATTCCGGCCGTGGCGGTGGAGCGCGCCATTGCCATGAGCCACGACAAATACTGCTCGGCCAGCATCATGCTGGGCAAGACCGCTGAGATCACGACCAGCTTTGATCTGCTGGAGGCTTGAGCGTCGGCGCTTGTGCACTGCTCAGATGCGGTGTGCCACGGTGGTCATGACCTTGGCCGCCATGCGCATCAGTCCTTTGACCGGGGCGGGAAGCTCCACCGCGCCAGCCTGCTGAGCCTCACAGGCGTGTCGGGCTTCGTCGTCCTTCATTTGCGCGACGATGGCTCTGGAGGCTTGGTCCTTCGCGGGCAGGCGGTCCATGTGGCTCGCCAGATGGGCTTCCACCTGGCGCTCGGTTTCGACCACGAAACCCAGACTCACACCCGGCCCCACGCGTCCGGCGATCAAGCCCAGGCCAAAGGCCCCTGCATACCAGAGCGGGTTGAGCAGCGAGGGTCGGGCGCCCAGCTCGTCCAGGCGTGCCTGGGTCCATGCGAGGTGGTCCGTCTCTTCACGCCCTGCGGCTTCCAGTTGCAGGGCGAGTGCCTCATTGGGCACGGCGCCGGTAGCCCGGGGCCAGCGCGCCGCCAAGGCCTGCGCTGTGTACAGCGCCTGGGCACAAACCTCGCCGACATGGTTCACCCGCATCAGGGCGCCAGAGAGCTGGCGCTCTTCCGGGCCGAGTTCCGCGTCCGATGCCCGTTCGGGCAAGGTTGGGCACTCGCGCGTGCCCCTCGGTGAAACGAACAGGGTCCTCAGGGCCGAGTCGGCGGCGTTCAGCAAGGCATCGGTGGTGTTGGGCATGGTGTGGACAGAAGGAATCGCCAGGACACATGCTGCCATGGATTGCTCCTCGATGATTTTGGCGATCGGCCGCCTGTGCCGGTTTCCTGGGCTGAACGCCACGAGCCACGGATCATGATTTGCCGGCCTAACCATATGCGGGTATCTACTAACAACGTGGCACATGTGCAACGGATGCACCGCCATGAGGCGAGAAAAGCCCTCACCACCATGGCGCCATCGGAAACTTTCTGATGCAATTAGCGAAGCTTCCTGGATGGAGGTTGGCTCGGTGGCAAAGACCCCCGGCCCTTATTAACCCTTGGAGAACCCTTCAATGAAAAAGACCCTGATCGCTCTGGCCGCCGTGGCTGCCACCGGCGCCGCTTTCGCACAGTCGACCGTGACCCTGTCGGGCACCGTTGACGTTGGCCTCGAGAAGCGTTTCTCTGGCGACGCCCTGCGCATGACCGCCAACCGCAACGGCACCAGCAACTGGACCCTGGCCGGCACCGAAGACCTCGGCGGCGGCCTGAAGGCTGTGTTCCAAGTGTCGACCTCGTTCAACAGCGACACCGGCACCGTGTCTTCCGTCGATGGCCTGGGCAACAACGGCATGTTCGTTGGCCTGACCGGCGGCTTCGGTACCCTGCGCGCTGGCCGTCCGGTCAACACGCTGTACGCCAACGTCCTGCTGGCCAACGGCACCAAGGGTGTTTCCGTGCATGACGCCAACTCGGTTCTCGGTGGCAATGCTGCCGGCGGTATCGGCGCAACTGGCAAGACGTCCAATGCTTCGAGCTCGGTGTACGTGCCCAATGCTGTGCAGTACCACTCGCCCCGTTTCGGTGGCGTCCAGGTGCAGCTGGAATACGCTCCTTCCGAATCCACTCTTGCTGGCAACAAGGCCGGCAGGGGCGTGGGTGTCCGCTATGACGGCGGTCCTCTGAGCGCGACGTTTGTTAACTACAGGGGTGCTGTTGCTAGTACCGCTGCTGCCAACGGTCTCACGGCTGTGAATCAGTTCGCTGTGTCCTATGACTTCAGCGTCGTCAAGGTGCTGTTCACCATCCGTGACCAAGGTGGTGTGTCTTCCGATGCCGACAACTCCTGGGCGCTGGGTCTGACCGCTCCTGTCGGTCCTGGCCTGATCTACGCCTCGTTCAACAGCAACGAGCAAGTGGGTGACGATGGCCGCACCATCATCGCTGGCTACAAGTACTTCCTGAGCAAGCGCACCCAGGCCTACGTGAACGTTGCACGCCGCAACGCCGCTTGGGTCCCGGCTACGGTGACGGCCGCTGGCGGCAATGGCGCCAAGTCCAGCACCGGCTTCGGTTTCGGTCTGCAACACAACTTCTGATCGCCTCGCTGGCTTCAAGCCAGCTTGTTCAGATGTTTGAAAGCCACCTGTCTTCGGACAGGTGGCTTTTTTTGTTGGTTGTGGTTGAAAGTCACTGGGGGCCGTCACCCTTGCGCTGTTGCACCGAGGCAACAAAACGGACCGAATTTGAACCGTTTTTCAGGGCTTACCCTAGGGACGAGGAGCTTTCCTCCTAACATGCACCAGTCAGTTTTCTAACTTTGTGGTGGTCCTCACCGCAATATTTTTAAGGAAGTAACCATGAAAAAATCATTGATCGCCCTGGCAGTTCTCGGCTCCGTGGCTGGTGTGGCCCAAGCCCAATCCAGCGTGACCATGTACGGTCTGGTGGACGTGTGGGCTGGCCGCGTGAAGAATGAAGTCGGTGGCGTCTCCACCTCCACCACGGTTCTGGATTCGGCCGGCCTGGCCACCAGCCGTTGGGGCGTGCAGGGTTCGGAAGACCTGGGCGGCGGCTTGAAGGCCATCTTCAAGCTGGAGCAAGGCTTCGATGCTTCCAACGGCACCGCCACCACCGGCACCGCTTTCAACCGCCAATCGTGGGTCGGTCTGGAAGGTGGCTTCGGTACCGCCCAGTTCGGTAACGTGTGGTCGGCTTTTGACGATGTGTTCTACATCGGCAACTCCGTGTTCGACGCTGTCTCTTTCTCGCCTGCTTACCGTGTTCTGAGCGTTGGTCAGTACAACGACAAGCCCCGCAACGCACTGCGCTACACCACGCCCAACTTCGGCGGCTTCAGCGGCACCGTGTCGCATGGCCTGGACGAGAACGCAGCTGTCAAGCGCGACCAGACCGACTTCAACCTGCAGTACGCAGCTGGTCCTCTGACGGCCGCATTTGCCTACCAAGTGCAAAACGACGCTGCTGGCGTTGATGCCGATGCCAAGTTCACCTACTTCACCGCCGCTTACGACCTGGGCGTTGCAGTGCTGAAGGGCGGCGTGGGCACCACCCGCAATGTGACCACCCGCGGTGTTTTTGCCACGAAGACCAACGACTGGCAAATCGGTGCCGATTTCCCGCTGTCGTCCGCGCTGACCCTGTCGGCCGGTTACGCTGCTTCCAAGAACAAGGATGGCTCTGACGTCAAGCGCAACGGCGTGTCCGTTGGTGCTCTGTATGCTCTGTCCAAGCGCACCTCGACCTACGCCGCCTTCACGAAGGTCAAGCAAGAGGCCGGCGCTACGACCACCGACCGCGACACCGTGTTCGGCGCTGGCATTCAGCACAAGTTCTGATCTCCGTTCTTCGGAACACCGATCAGCCAAAAGCCACCCGGCATGCCGGGTGGCTTTTTTTTGGCTTGCTGCGAGATTACTTTGCTGGGGCCGCAGACTTCTTGTCCGCAGGCGCGGTCGCTGCGGGTTTGAAGCCGTCTCCGTTGACGGTCAGCCCTTCCGACGACAGCTTGGCGGCGCGTTTGTCGCCAATGCCGGGTACTCTCTGAATCAGGTCACTCCAGTTTTTGAAAGGAGCGGCCTTGCGCGCTTCCAGGATCTTGGCCGATGTGCTTGGTCCGATGCCTTTGATGCTGTCGAGGTCGGCCACGGTGGCGGTGTTGATGTCCACTGCAGCGAAACTGGCGGCGGCGAGAAGGGCCAGCAGACTGGTCAGAATTTTCTTGAACATGGATTCCTTTCCATTGAAATGTTGATGACATGCCATGGATGGGGCTGGCAAAGATGCGTCTCCCCAATTCATAACCCGAAGCCACCTATGGCTTCGGGTTATGAATTTATTTCTAAAGTTTGATTTTTTGAAGAAAAATCTCATTTTTTTAATTCTTAAAAACTCTTTTATGCATGTTTGCAACATGAAGGTGCCTGTTCGAGCGCCAAAAAGAAGTGGATTGGTTTTGCTGGCGTCCCTTGTTTGCGTGGGATGGTTCGCGTTGGTGCTGGCAGGGTGTGCGGGATCACCTGCGGTGTCGGACGACCTCGCTGAGGATGGTCCACCTTCTCGCCCCCAAAGAATGCCCAATGGAGCCAGCCCGGCCGTGCTGAAAGCCGCCCACCAGCTGTTTTCCACCCCGGCGACGGAGGTGCCCTGGGAGCCGTTCTTCTTCCCCGGCAAGCGGTACCTGGCGTTCGAGCCGGTTCAGGCCGCGGGGCGCCCGGCACTGCAGGTGCGTGCGAAGAGCTCCGTCAGCATTCTGCGGCAGCGGTTCGTGCCTTCGCTGGAATCCGTGGGGCGTCTGTCTTTTTCATGGCGGGTCGATGGTTTGCCCACGGATGCCGATCTGGCCGTGTCCAGTCAGGCGGACTCGGCGGTGCGGGTGGTCCTCGCCTTCGATGGTGATCGCGCGCGCTGGACGGCCAGAAACCATCGCCTTTCGGAGATGAGTCGCTTGCTGACGGGCGAAGAGATGCCCTATGCCTCCTTGGTCTACGTCTGGAGCGCCAAGCACGAACCGGGCACCGTTGTGGTGAACCCCCGCACGGACCGCATCCGAAAACTGGTGGTGGACAGCGATGTGGCCAACTTGGGGCAGTGGCGCGATCATGTGCGCGACGTGCGCGCCGACTTCCGTCTGGCGTTTGGCGAGGAACCGGGACCCTTGCGCCTGGTGGCGCTGATGACGGACACCGACAACACGGAGAGCCAACTCACGGCCTGGTATGGCGCGCTGAGGCTGGAACGCGCCTCAGATTGACGCCAGGGCGTCTGTCCGTTCGGGTTACTCCGGTGCATTGGCCGGGAACGTTTGTTGCATAGTGGCGGGATGTCCACTTTATTTAGGTGTCAACAAATGAAGCTCCCACTTGCAGTCCTGTTCGCCGCGATGGCCGTTGGTGCCGGCGGTGCTCACGCCAAAACTTTCAAATGGACGAGCGCCAGTGACATTCCCACGTGGGACATCCATTCCCAGAACAACGCCCTGGCCAACGGCATCCATGCGTCGGTGTATGAGTCGCTGGTTTACTACAACAGCAAGACCTTCAAGCCAGAGCCCGTTCTGGCGACGGCCTGGAAGCAGATGACGCCCACGCAGTTGCGCATGAACCTGCGCACGGGGGTCAAGTTCCACGATGGCTCGACGTTCTCGGCGGACGACGCGGTGTTCTCGATCGAACGGGCAATGACCAAGACATCGAACTTCGGCATCTATGCGCAAGGCATCGACCGGGTGGTGAAGGTGGACGCCAACACCATCGACATCTTCACGAAGGACCCCAACCCGGTGTTGCTGAACCAGCTCACCGAGTTGCGCATGATGAGCAAGGCCTGGGCGGAAAAGAACAACTCGACCATGCCCAAGGACATCAAGACGCAGGACGAGAACTTCGCCCATCGCAACGCCAATGGCACGGGCCCCTTCGTGCTGAAGGAGTGGCAGCCGGACCAGAAGTTGGTCGTCACGCGCAACCCGAATTGGTGGGGCAAGTCGGAAGGCAACGTGACCGAAGTGGTCTACACGCCCGTCAAAGCGGTGGCCACGCGCATGGCGGCGCTGCTTTCAGGTGAGGTGGATCTGGTGCTCGACCCCAGCCCGCAGGATCTGGCGCGCGTGCGTGGCGACCAGAACCTCAAGGTGATCGATGGCGTGGAAAACCGGACCATCTTCTTCGGCATGGACCAGTTTCGCGATGAACTGCCGGGCAGCAACATCAAGGGCAAGAACCCCTTGAAGGACCAGCGGGTCCGCAAGGCGTTGTACCAGGCCATCGACATGAACACGATCGCGCGTGTGAGCCTGCGTGGTCTGGGACAGCCCACTGGCGCCCTGGTGGCCCCGCAGGTCAATGGTTGGACGGAGGCGGTTCACAAGCGGCATCCTTTCGACGTGGCGGCAGCCCAGAAGCTGCTGGCCGATGCGGGCTACAAGGATGGCTTTGAAGTCGACTTCGCCTGCCCCAACAACCGCTACATCAACGACGAGCAGATCTGCCAGGCCGTGACGTCCATGTGGGCGCGCATCGGTGTGAAGGCCAAGCTGCGCACCTTGCCGCTGGTGACCTACTTCCCGATGATCCAGCGCTACGAAGCCAGCATCTACATGCTGGGTTGGGGTGTGCCCACCTTTGACGCGCTCTACAGTCTGCAGTCCCTGGTGCGTTCGGTCGGGGCGGGTGGCGATGGCAACTACAACGTGGGCCGCTACAGCAACCCGCAGATGGACGCGCTGGTGGAGCGCACCAAAAAGGAAACGGATCTCAAGCTGCGCACGGAACTGCTGACCAAGGCCTTGGCGCTGCAGAACGAGGACGTGGCCCACATTCCCCTGCACAACCAGATCATTCCCTGGGCCATGAAGAAGAATGTCGACGTGGTGCACCGGGCGGACAACCGCCTGGACTGGCGTCTCATCAAGGTAAACTGATTTCACAGCGTCAGTCGAGGGTCGCGCACCGCAGGGGGCGACCCTCTCTTTATTTTTCAAACGATGTTCGCATTCATTCTTCGGCGACTGGCGCAGGCCGTGATCGTCATGGTCAGCGTGGCGTTCATCGCGTTCATGTTGTTTCAGTATGTGGGGGATCCCGTGGTGTTCCTGCTCGGGCAGGATGCCACCCCCGACCAGGTGCGCGAACTGCGCACCGAGCTTGGTCTGGACCGCCCCTTCTTCGTGCAGTTCTGGCATTTCCTCGCCAACGCGGTGCAAGGTGAATTCGGTCTGTCGCTGCGGCAGGGGGCCAAGGTCTCGCGCCTGATCGCCGAGCGTTTCCCTGCCACGCTGGAGCTGTCCATGGTGGCGGCGGTGCTTGCGCTGGTGGTGGGCATCCCGATGGGGGTGTACGCGGCGTTGCGGCGCGGTACGTTCATGAGCCAGGTGTTCATGACTGTGTCGCTGCTCGGTGTGTCCCTTCCCACGTTTCTGATCGGCATCCTGCTGATCCTGCTGTTCGCCGTCACATTGGGCTGGTTCCCCAGCTTCGGTCGGGGTGACGTGACACAGCTGGGTTGGTGGAGCACCGGCTTGTTGACTCCGAAGGGCTGGCACCACATCACCCTGCCGGCCATCACGCTGGCGATCTTCCAGCTCACGTTGATCATGCGGCTGGTGCGCGCGGAAATGCTGGAGGTGCTGCGCACCGACTACATCAAGTTCGCGCGCGCCCGAGGCCTGACCAACCGCGCGGTGCATTTTGGACACGCGCTGAAGAACACGCTGGTGCCGGTGATGACCATCACCGGTCTGCAACTGGGGGGCTTGATCGCCTTCGCCATCATCACGGAGACGGTGTTCCAGTGGCCGGGCATGGGGTTGCTGTTCATCCAGGCCGTGACCTTCGCCGACATCCCGGTGATGGCCGCCTACCTGTGCCTCATCGCGCTGATCTTCGTGGTCATCAACCTGATCGTCGATCTGCTGTACTTCGCGGTCGACCCCCGCCTTCGCGTGGAGAAGGCGGGAGGCCATTGATGTCCACCCCGTCCCGCATCAAGGCCCATGGCCGCGCGTTTTCCCACATCGCGGCCTTCCACCCCGAGCTCACGGCCTTGCGCCGTGATCTGCACGCCCATCCGGAAATCGGTTTCGAAGAGCACTACACCGCGCAGCGCGTGGTCGAGTCGCTCAAGGTGTGTGGCGTGGACGAGATCCACACCGGCATCGGCAAGACGGGGGTGGTGGCCGTGATCCGCGGCCGCCGTCACACCAGTGGCCGCATGGTCGGCCTGCGCGCCGACATGGACGCGCTGCCCATGACCGAGCACAACGATTTTGCCTGGAAGTCCATGCGCCCCGGCATGATGCACGGCTGCGGCCACGACGGCCACACCGCCATGCTGGTGGGTGCGGCGCGCTACCTGGCCGAAACGCGCCAGTTCGACGGCACGGCGGTGCTGATCTTCCAGCCCGGCGAAGAAGGTTTTGCGGGCGCCAAGGCCATGATCGAGGACGGCCTGTTCGACCGCTTCCCGGTGCAGTCCGTTTTCGGCATGCACAACTGGCCGCAGATGCGCCCTGGCATGGTGGGCGTGAACCCCGGCCCCATGATGGCCTCGGCCGATCGCATCACCATCGAAGTCACGGGCAAGGGCGGCCACGGCGCGCACCCCTACCAGACGGTGGACCCGGTGCTGGTGTCGGCCCACATCATCACGGCGGTGCAGAGCATCGTCTCACGCAACGTGCGCGCCATCGACAGCGCGGTCATCAGCCTGTGCGCGATGCAGGCCGGCGACATGGGCGCGTTCAGCGTGATGCCGGGCAAGGCCACGCTGGTGGGCACGGTGCGCACCTTCAACCCCGAAGTGCAGGCCATGGTCGAGAAACGCCTGCAGGAGGTCTGCTCCGGCGTGGCGCTGGGCCTGGGTGCCACGGCGCACGTGAACTACGAGCGCATCTACCCGGCCACCATCAACACGCGGGACGAAGCCCGTTTCGCGGCCGATGTGGCGCAGAAGCTGGTCGGCCACGACCACGTGGACCGCAACATGGACCCGAGCATGGGGGCCGAGGACTTCTCGTTCATGCTGCAGGTCAAGCCCGGGGCCTACCTGCGCCTGGGGCAAGGCGCCGAAAACGGCCTTGGCAGCTGTTTCCTGCACAACAGCCGCTACGACTTCAACGACGAGGTTCTGCCGCTCGGAGCGGCCCTGCACGCCAGCCTGGTGGAGCACGCCATGCCATTGGCCGATGAGGCTCACGCGTCGAGCAAAACCCCTTCCACAACCACAAACGCATCAAGGAGCGAAGCATGATTTTCCGGAAAACGCTGGCGGCCGCACTGGTCACAACCGCCATGCTCACCCTGGGGGCCGCCTCGGCGCAGACCATCCGCATCGGCAACCAGGGCGATGCCCTGTCCATGGACCCGCATTCGCTCAACGAGTCCTTGCAGCTCAGCGTGACGAACAACGTCTACGAACCCTTGGTGGCGCGCGACCAGAACCTGAAGCTGGTGCCCGGGCTGGCGACGAGCTGGAAACAGACCTCGCCCAGCGTCTGGCGTTTCGAACTGCGCAAGGGCGTGAAATTCCACGACGGCGCACCCTTCACGGCCGACGACGTGTTGTTCACCTTCGCGCGCGCTTCGGGCGAAGGCTCGGACATGAAGAGCTACACCAACGACGTGAAGGAAGTCCGCAAGGTCAACGACTTCACGGTCGACATCGAGACCAAGGGACCGTTCCCTATCCTGCCCGACGTGCTGTCGCTGCTGTTCATGATGAACAAGAAGTGGGCCGAGGACAACCAGGCCACGCGACCCGTGGACCGACGAAAGGGTGTCGAGAATGCGGCCTCGTTCCGCGCCAATGGCACCGGCCCGTTCCGCCTGCGCGAGCGCCAGCCGAACGTCAAGACCAGCTTCGTGCGCAATGGCAGCTACTGGGGCAAGATCGAGGGCAACGTCGTCAACGTGGAGTACACGCCGATCGGCAACGACTCCACCCGCGTGGCGGCGCTGCTCTCGGGCCAGGTGGACGTGATCGAGCCGGTCCCGCTGCAGGACGTGGCGCGCATCAACGCCAGCGGCAAGAGCAAGGTGATGCAGGGTCCCGAACTGCGCACCATCTTCCTGGGTATGGACCAGAAGCGCGACGAGCTGCTGTACTCCAGCGTCAAGGGAAAGAACCCCTTCAAGGACAAGCGCGTGCGCCAGGCCTTCTACCAGGCCATCGACATCAACGGCATCCAGCGCACCGTGATGCGCGGCGCCTCCAAGCCCATGGCGCTGATGGTGGGTCCCGGCATCAATGGCTTCGACAACGCCATGAACAACCGCTTGCCGTACGACCCCGACGCCGCCAAGAAGTTGCTGGCCGATGCCGGCTACCCCAATGGCTTTGAAGTGGCCTTGAACTGCCCCAACGACCGCTACGTGAACGACGGCGCGATCTGCCAGGCGGTCGCCGCCAACCTCGCGCGCATCGGGGTGAAGATCAACCTGCAGGCCGAAACCAAGGGCACCTACTTCCCCAAGATCCTGCGCCGCGACACCAGCTTCTTCATGCTGGGCTGGACCCCGGGCACCTACGACGCGCACAACGCCCTGAATGCCTTGATGCGCTGCGTGGACGACAAGGGCAGTGGCCAGTTCAACCTGGGCGCCTACTGCAACCCCAAGGTCGACGAGCTGACGGTGCAGATCCAGTCGGAGACCGACAAGGCCAAGCGCGATGCCCTGATCAAGGAAGCCTTCAAGCTGCACTCGGACGACATCGGCCACCTGCCGCTGCACCAACAGGCCCTGGCCTGGGGCGTGGCCAACAACGTGGAGCTGGTCCAGCTGGCCGACAACTTCATGCCGTTCCGTTTCATGTCGGTGAAACCGGCGAAATAAGCCGGCCCTCGCCACCACGAGGCCCCGGCCTTGTGGTGGCGTCGCACCCAACCAGGTTCCCCACGTGATCAGCCTCATCAAAAGAGGGCTCGACAGCGATGTCGGCCACAGCTTCCGCACCTCGCCGACCGCCATCGTCGCGGCGGTGATCGCTTTCATCTGCGTGTTCTGCGCGGTTTTCGCGCCGTGGGTGGCTCCGCACGACCCTTTTGACCTTGCGACGCTCGAACTCACGAATGCCCGGCTGCCGCCAGCCTGGCACCCCGATGGATCCAGCAACTTCCTGCTCGGGACGGACGACCAGGGCCGCGACATCCTCTCGGCATTGATGTACGGCGCGCGCATCTCGCTCGCGGTGGGTCTGGCCTCGGTGCTGCTCTCGGTGGTGATCGGCGTCACCTTCGGCCTGCTGGCCGGCTTCCTCGGCGGTTGGGTGGACGGCTTCCTCATGCGCCTGTGCGACGTGATGCTGTCCTTCCCGCCGATCCTCATCGCCTTGCTGATCGCCGGCGTGGGCCGGGCCCTGTTCCCCAATGCGCACGAGACGCTGGCCTTTGGCGTGCTGATCATCTCGATCACGCTCACCGGCTGGGTGCAGTACGCGCGCACGGTGCGGGGTTCCACGCTGGTGGAGCGCAACAAGGAGTACGTGCAGGCCGCGCGCGTGACCGGCGTGGCGCCGCTGCACATCATGCGCAGCCATGTGCTGCCCAACGTCATGGGCCCGGTGCTGGTGCTGGCCACCATCCAGGTGGCCACGGCCATCATCACCGAGGCCACGCTGTCTTTCCTGGGCGTGGGCGCTCCGCCCACCTCACCGTCGCTGGGCACGCTGATCCGCGTGGGCAACGACTACCTGTTCTCCGGCGAATGGTGGATCACCATTTTTCCGGGCGCCATGCTGGTGCTGATCGCACTCAGCGTGAACCTGCTGGGCGACTGGCTGCGCGACGCACTCAACCCCCGCCTGCGCTGAGACCAAGATGAGCCTTCTCCAAGTCAAGAACCTGGTCGTCGAATTCCCCGGCCGCCGCGGCACGCTGCGCGCGCTGGACGACGTTTCCTTCGACATCGCCCCGGGCGAGATCCTCGGCGTGGTGGGTGAGTCCGGCGCGGGCAAGTCGCTCACGGGCGCCTCCATCATCGGCCTGCTGGAGCCGCCGGGCCGTGTCGCCTCGGGCGAGATCCTGCTGCACGGCCGCCGCATCGACAACTTGCCGCACGACCAGATGCGCAAGGTGCGGGGCCGCCAGATCGGCGCGATCTTCCAGGACCCGTTGACCTCGCTCAACCCCCTGTATTCCGTGGGCCGCCAGCTCATCGAGACCATCACCACCCACCTGCCGGTGAGCCAGGCCGAGGCGCGCAGGCGCGCGATCGACCTGCTCAAGGACACCGGCATCCCGGCCGCCGAGCAGCGCATCGACCACTTCCCGCACCAGTTCTCCGGTGGCATGCGCCAGCGCGTCGTGATCGCTCTGGCACTCGCGGCCGAGCCGCAACTCATCGTGGCCGACGAACCCACCACCGCGCTCGATGTCTCGATCCAGGCGCAGATCATCACGCTGCTCAAGACCATCTGCAAACAGCGTGGGGCGGCGGTGATGCTGATCACGCACGACATGGGCGTGATCGCCGAGACCTGCGACCGCGTGGCCGTGATGTACGCCGGACGCGTCGCCGAGATCGGCCCGGTGCACGAGGTCATCAACCACCCGGCGCACCCTTACACCGCCGGCCTGATGGCCTGCATTCCCGACATGAGCCAGGACCGCGAGCGCCTGCACCAGATCGACGGCGCGATGCCGCGGCTCAACGCCATTCCCTCCGGCTGTGCCTACAACCCGCGGTGCGAGAAGGTGTTCGACCGCTGCCACGTCGACCGGCCCGATCTGCTGCCGGCCGGAGCCACCCGGGCGGCCTGCTGGCTGCACGCGCAAGCAGGAGCCCTGGCATGAGCGCCGACATGATCGAAAAAGCGGTGCTGGCCGCGCAAAACCGTGGTGCTTCAAGTCGTGCCGCGGTACCTGCTGCCGCCCTCGAGGCGCCGTTGGTGCGTGCGACCGACCTAGCCAAGACCTTCGACGTGTCCGCGCCCTGGCTCAATCGCGTGATCGAGCGTCAGCCGCGCCAGCTGTTGCGTGCGGTGGACGGCGTGTCCTTCGACATTCCACGGGGTCAGACGCTGGCCCTGGTGGGCGAGTCGGGCTGCGGCAAGAGCACGGTGGCGCGCCTGCTCGTGGGCTTGTACGAGCCCACGCGGGGTGGTTTCGAGTTCGATGGCCAGGACGCGCATGCGGCGTTCAAGACGCCGGAAGGCCGCAAGCTGCGCCGCCGCATCCAGATGATCTTCCAGGACCCGTACGCGAGCCTGAACCCGCGCTGGCGCGTGGAGGACATCATTGCCGAGCCGCTGCGCGAGCACGAGATCGAGACCGAGCCCGTGGCTTTGCGCGCACGGGTGGATGAGTTGTTGAAGTCGGTGGGCCTGTCGCCGCTGGACCGCGTGAAGTACCCGCACCAGTTCTCGGGCGGGCAGCGCCAGCGCATTTCCATCGCGCGGGCCCTGGCCACGCAGCCGGAGTTTCTGGTGTGCGATGAGCCCACCTCGGCACTGGACGTGAGCGTGCAGGCGCAGGTGCTCAACATCATGAAGGACCTGCAGCGCGAGCGCGGGCTGACCTACCTGTTCATCAGCCACAACCTGGCGGTGGTGCGCCACGTGAGCGACCAGGTGGGGGTGATGTACCTGGGGCGGCTGGTGGAGTTGGCGCCCAAGCACACGCTGTTCGACCGGCCGCGCCATCCCTACACGCGCATGCTGCTCGATGCGATTCCGAAGATGCACGACACCGGCAAGGCGCGCACACCGGTCTCGGGTGAGGTGCCCAACCCGCTGAACCCGCCCAGCGGGTGTGCTTTCAATCCGCGTTGTCCGCATGCCAACGACCGCTGCCGCAGCGAGCGTCCGAATCTGCTGGACCTTGGGGGCATTCGCATCGCCTGCCATGCGGTGGAAGAAGGGCGGATCTAGTTTCACGCCACCGGGTGGGCGTTGGCGCGGACGGTGGGTGCTCCCCTCCGCGAATGTCCTCCGGCCCGGCTTCGCCGGGCCTCCCACTTTACGTCGCTGCGGGAAGCACCCGCCGTCCTGGGCCGTTTCTGGCACGCACGATCACGTGTACCTCTTGCTTCGGAGGTTGTTCTTCATTTCCTTGAGCAGGGGCTGGAGCTTGGTGCCGCCGATGCGCAGCGCCAGGCAGGTGGCCACGATGTCGATCACCATCAGGTGCATCAGGCGCGAGGTCATCGGGCTGTAGCGGTCGTAGCCTTCCGGGTGGTCGGCCGAGAGGTGGATGTGGCCACTCTGCGCCAGCGGTGAGCCGCTGGTGGTGATCACGATCACCGTCGCGCCGTGCTTGCGCGCGATGTCGGCCGCGTCCATCAGATCGCGCGTGCGGCCGGAGTTGGAGATGATCACCACGCAGTCGCCCGGCCCGAGCAGGGACGCACTCATCACTTGCATGTGGCCGTCGCTGTAGGCGATGGCATTGATGCCCAGGCGGAAGAACTTGTGTTGCGCGTCCTGCGCGACGATGCCCGAGTTGCCCGCGCCATAGAACTCGATGCGGCCACGGTTCTTGTAGGTGGCCACCAGGGCGTCCACCGCCTTTTCGATCGCGTGGCTGGAGGCGTCGTTGCGGTACTTCAGGAAGGCCGCCACCGTGTTGTCGATCACCTTGACCAGCACGTCGCTCGTCTTGTCGTCCACGTCCACGCTGCGGTGGATGAACGGCACACCTTCGCTCACCGTGCCGGCGAGCTTGAGCTTGAAGTCCGACAGGCCGTCGTAACCCATGCTGCGGCAGAACCGCACCACCGTGGGTTTGCTCACGTGAGCGCGCTCGGCGAGTTCGGTCACGGGCAGGCTGGCGAAGGTGCGCGGGTCCAGCAGCACGAGCTTGGCCACACGTTGCTCGGCAGGCGCCAGCGAGGGCAGGGAGGCTTTGATCCGGTCGAGCATGTTGGGGTTGGTTACATTGAGGGGCGATGCGGTGAAATTTTATTACATCGCCTGGCCGATAATCCGCTGATGAACCAACTTGACGCTCTCAAGCAACTCACCACGGTCGTGGCCGACACGGGCGACTTCAATCAGATTGCAGCCTATGCCCCGCAGGACGCCACGACGAATCCGTCGCTCATCCTGAAGGCGGTCCAGAAGCCCGAGTACGCCCATCTGCTCAAGGACGCTGTCGCGAAGCACGGCGCCCAGGGGTTGGATGAGGTGATGAACCGCTTGCTGGTGGCCTTTGGTGGCGAGATCCTGCGCCTGATCCCGGGCCGGGTCTCGACCGAGGTGGATGCCCGGCTGAGCTTCGACACCGAGGCCACCGTGACCCGCGCGCGCCGCATCATCGAGCTCTACCAGGGTGACGGCGTGCATGTGGACCGTGTGCTGATCAAGATCGCTTCCACCTGGGAAGGCATTCAGGCCGCCGCGCGGCTGGAGCGCGAAGGCATCCACACCAACCTGACGCTGCTGTTCTCGTTCGCCCAGGCGGTGGCCTGTGGCCAGGCCAAGGTGCAGCTGATCTCGCCCTTCGTGGGCCGCATCTACGACTGGTACAAAAAGAGCGCGGGCGCCGGCTGGGACGAGGCCGCAATGGCCGGTGCCAACGACCCGGGCGTGCGTTCGGTGCGCAGCATCTACGAGTTCTACAAGAAGCACGGCATCGCCACCGAGGTGATGGGCGCGAGCTTCCGCAACGTGGGTCAGATCACGGCGCTGGCGGGTTGCGACCTGCTCACCATCAGCCCCGAGCTGCTGGCCCAGCTGGCCGCCAGCGATGCGCCCTTGAGCCGGGCACTGGACGCCAGCGCCGCCCAGTCGTTGGACATCCCCTTCGTGACCCACGACGAAGCCAGCTTCCGCTTCGCCCTGAACGAGGATGCGATGGCGACCGAGAAACTGGCCGAAGGCATCCGGGCGTTCGTGGCGGACACGATCAAGCTCGAAGCCTTGATGAAGTAGCTCGAGCCGAGCCCAAAACAAAAAGCCCCGCGATCTCTCGCGGGGCTTTTTGTTTTGGGATCCCTGTCAGAACACCAGGAGGCATTCCGACGCAGCATGAGGGTGCAGGGCAAGGCGCAGACGCGCTGACAGTGGCATCGCCACGGCAAGCGGCTGCAACGCCGCCATGCGCCCTCAGGCAAGGAGCAATTACATGCCCATGCCGCCCATGTCGCCCATGCCACCCATGCCGCCACCCGGCATCGCAGGTGCGTCGTCCTTCGGGGACTCGGCGACCATGGCTTCGGTCGTCAGCATCAGGCTGGACACCGATGCGGCGTTCTGCAGCGCGGTGCGGGTGACCTTCGTCGGGTCCAGAATGCCCATCTCGATCATGTCGCCGTAGGTGTCGTTGGCGGCGTTGAAGCCGTAGTTGCCCTTGCCGGCCAGGATGGCGTTGACCACCACCGACGGTTCGCCGCCGGCGTTGGCCACGATTTCGCGCAGGGGCGCTTCGATGGCCTTGAGCACCAGCTTGATGCCGGCGTCCTGGTCAGCGTTGTCACCCTTGATGGTGCCAGCGGCTTGGCGGGCGCGCAGCAGGGCCACGCCACCACCGGCCACGATGCCTTCTTCCACGGCAGCGCGGGTGGCGTGCAGGGCGTCTTCCACGCGGGCCTTCTTTTCCTTCATCTCGACTTCGGTGGCGGCACCGACCTTGATGACGGCCACGCCGCCGGCCAGCTTGGCCACGCGCTCTTGCAGCTTCTCGCGGTCGTAGTCGCTGGTGGCTTCTTCGATCTGCACGCGCACTTGCTTGACGCGGGCTTCGATGTCAGCGGCAGCGCCGGCGCCGTCGATGATGGTGGTGTTTTCCTTGCCGATTTCCACGCGCTTGGCTTGGCCCAGGTCGGCCAGGGTCACCTTCTCGAGCGTCAGGCCCACTTCTTCAGCGATCACCTTGCCACCGGTCAGGATGGCGATGTCTTCCAGCATGGCCTTGCGGCGGTCGCCGAAGCCAGGGGCCTTCACAGCCACGACCTTCAGGATGCCGCGGATGGTGTTGACCACCAGCGTCGCCAGGGCTTCGCCTTCGACGTCTTCGGCAATGATCAGCAGCGGACGGCCAGCCTTGGCGACTTGCTCCAGCGTGGGCAGCAGGTCACGGATGTTGGACACCTTCTTGTCGTACAGCAGCACGAAGGGGTTGTCCAACAGCGCCGATTGCTTCTCGGGGTTGTTGATGAAGTAGGGCGACAGGTAGCCGCGGTCGAACTGCATGCCTTCGACGACGTCGAGTTCGTTCTGCAGCGACTTGCCGTCTTCCACGGTGATCACGCCTTCCTTGCCGACCTTGTCCATGGCATTGGCGATGATCTCGCCGATGCTGGAGTCGCTGTTGGCGGAGATGGAACCGACCTGGGCGATTTCCTTGCTGGTGGTGGTGGCCTTGGAGGCCTTCTTCAGCTCGGCGATCAGGGCTTCCACGGCCTTGTCGATGCCGCGCTTGAGGTCCATCGGGTTCATGCCGGCGGCCACGTACTTCATACCTTCGCGCACGATGGCCTGGGCCAGCACGGTGGCGGTGGTGGTGCCGTCACCGGCGTTGTCGGACGTCTTGGAAGCAACTTCCTTGACCATCTGCGCGCCCATGTTCTGGAGCTTGTCCTTGAGTTCGATTTCCTTGGCCACGGACACACCGTCCTTGGTCACGGTGGGGGCGCCGAAGGAGCGCTCGAGCACCACGTTGCGGCCCTTGGGGCCCAGGGTGACCTTGACCGCGTTGGCCAGGATGTTCACGCCTTCAACCATGCGTGCGCGGGCTTCGCCGCCGAAAATGACGTCTTTTGCTGCCATGTTGTTTCTCCGGAAAAATTGAGGTGTTCAGTTACTTGGACTCGACGACCGCGAACAGGTCGTCTTCCTTCATGACCAGCAGTTCGTCGCCAGCGACCTTGACGGTCTGGCCGCTGTACTTGCCGAACAGAACGCGGTCACCGACCTTGACGTTCATGGCGGACAGTTCGCCTTTGTCGTTTTTCTTGCCGGGACCGACTGCCAGGACTTCGCCTTGATCGGGCTTTTCGGCGGCGGCGTCGGGGATGACGATGCCGGAGGCGGTCTTGGTTTCGCTGTCAATGCGCTTGACGATCACGCGATCGGCGAGAGGACGAAGGTTCATTGCATCTCCTGGGTATGGAACAGATGGGGTTTGTTCAGAACGGCGGTGCCAGCCCGGACGGGCCAGCGGATACCGCTGATCGACATGGCGTCGGGTGTTAGCACTCAACGCCAGCGAGTGCTAATCATAAGGGCGCCGGAACCCCATTTCAAGATCGAAGGGGTTTATTTCTGGTGCGAGGGGTCTGGCCACCGGATCGCCGGGCGCTGGTCAGACACAAACACTTACGATGCCGGCATGGACTGCATCTTCTCCTTCCACGGGCCGGCCCGGCGTCTCCTTCTTCGCTTTCTGACGGCGCTGGTCACCCTCCTGGGTCTTTGGTCTCACCCGGGTTCTGCCCAGGCGGCTCCCCCTGCGTCCGACGTCACCCTGCAGGCGCACTTCTGGGTCGATGCCTCGGGTCAGGCCTCCCTCGACGACGCCATGCGCAGACCGGTGGGGGACTTCCAGCCCATGGGCCACTACCGGTCCTTTGACCTGGCGGCTGCCGCCTTGTGGTTGCGGCTGGACTTGCCGCCCCTGGACGCCAGCCGGCGCTGGTACCTCGCCCTGAGTGCGGCGGCCTTCACCAACCGGGCGACGCTCCATGCCACCGGACCCCAGGGAGCGTGGACGGTGCAACAAGCGGGCGATCATTTGCCGGTGTCGCAATGGAGCCATCCCGACCAGACACCGGTGTTTGCCTTGCCGGCCGGGTCAACGGGCCCGGTCTGGCTGCGCCTGGAAAACCGGCCGGCACCGCTGAGCCCGCGCCTGCTGCTGCTGGAGGAAGACACACTGCAGGAAACGCGCTACTGGACTTTCCTGATGATCGGGGGCTACCTCGGTTTCGGCCTGCTGGTGTTGTTCTGGGGCTGGGTGCACGCGCGCCTGTATGGCGACCGCGCCTTCATCGCCTACTGCTGTTATGTCGCGAGCATGTTGGGCTTTCAGGCGGCCTTCACCGGCGTGGGTGGGGTGTTTTTCTGGCGCGACTGGGCGTGGTGGAACGACGCCGCGCCGGCGGTGTTCATGCTGTGGCTCACCGCGGCGGGCATCTGGTTCGTGCGCGAGGCCTGTGCGGTGTCGCGCCACCACCGGCAGGTGGACCTTTTCGTGAAGGCCTGGTCGTGGTTCGGGCTGCTGTTCCCCGTGGTCTACCTGCTGCTGCAGAACCGCTTTGCCTTTGTCGTGCTCAACCTGTACGGCCTGTTGTCGGTGGTGTTGAGCTTCGCACTGTGCATCTGGGCCTGGCGCCTGGGTGAAAAGTACGGGGGCTGGCTGGCGCTGGGGTTCCTGCCGGTGCATCTGAGCTACCCGTTTCCCGCACTGCGCGCGGCCGGCGTGTTGCCGGACAGCTGGGTCACGCAATACGCCGTGCTCATCGGCTCGGCCATCGAGATCCCGCTCCTGCTCTACATCCTGCATCGGCGTGCCAAGGAGTTCAACGAGAACCATGCCCGCCTGCGTGCGATCGAGAGCACGGACCCCTTGACCGGTTTGACCATCGAGCCCGTGCTTCATCTGCGTTTGCGCGATGCCATGCGCCGCTCCAGGCGCTATGGTCATCAGAGTGGCCTCCTGATGGTGGAGCTGCTCAACCATGCGGACATCGTCTCCCGCCATGGCCGGGAGGTGGCCGAGCGCGCACTGGTGGTGGCCGCATCGCGGCTGTCGCACGTGGCGCGCGACGTGGACACGGTCTGCCGTGTGGCCAATGCGCGTTTTGCGGTGCTGGTCGAAGGGCCGCTGCAGCCCGACGACCTGATGCTGCTGGCACAACACATCGTGGCCAAAGGGCTGGAGCAGGTACCTTCCTTGCCGGCGGGCCTGTCGCTGCGCTTTCGCCTGGCCTCCCTGTCGCTGCCTGGCGAAGCGAGGGATGCGGACGACGCGAGCCTGCTCGATCGGCTCCGCGCCGCGCTGGACCAGATGGCCGACGATCCGCGCAAGGTGGTGCTGCACCTGCCGGCGGGCTCACCGGTACCCACACCGTCCTGAGTGTTTGTCTTGAGCCTGTAGTCTCTCGCGTTCACCTTCGTTGTTTCCCCAACCCCGTTCCAGGAGAGGATTTGCCATGAGTGGATTTCAGATCGGCGTGATCGTCGGCAGCCTGCGCCGCGACTCCTTCAACCGCCGGCTGGCGACGGCCCTCGCCCAGCTTGCCTCCAAGGAGTTCACGTTCAAGCAACTCGAAATCGGTGACCTGCCGCTGTACAACCAGGACGACGACGCGAACCAGGCCGCCCCGGTGAAACGGCTCAAGGCCGAGATCGCGGCTTCGCAAGGCCTGCTGTTCGTGACCCCCGAGTACAACCGCTCCCTGCCCGGCGTGTTGAAAAACGCCATCGACCATGCCTCGCGCCCCTACGGCCAGAGTGCCTGGGCCGGCAAACCCGCCGGGGTGATCGGTGTGTCGGTTGGCGCGATCGGCACGGCGCTCGCACAGCAGCACCTGCGCAACATCCTCGCCTACCTCGACGTGCCCACGCTGGGCCAGCCCGAGGCGTTCATCCAGTCCAAGGAAGGCCTGTTCGACAAGGACGGGGGCATCGGCGCCGACAGCCGCGAATTCCTTCAGAAATGGGTGTCCACCTACGAAGCCTGGGTTCGCCGGCACGCGGGCTGACGCCCGCGCGGCTCAGAAGTGGGCCAAGTAACCGCCGTCCACGACCAGCACCTGGCCCGTGACGTAGCTGGCGGCGGGTGAGGCCAGGAACACCGCCGCGCCACCGATCTCCTCGGGCCGGCCCCAGCGGCCCAGCGAACTGCGCCGATCAAGCCAGGCCGCCACGGAAGCGTCCTCCACCATGGCGGTGTTGGCGTCGGTGGCGAAATAGCCCGGGGCGATCGCATTGACGTTGATGCCTTGCGGGCCGAGTTCGGCCGCGAGCGCGCGCGTGAGGGCGTCGAGCGCGCCTTTGCTGGTGGTGTAGGCCGCGTCGCCGGCGCGGGCGATCGGCCCGGCGATGGAGGTGACGTTGATGATGCGGCCAGCGCCCTGGGCGCGCATGGGCCGCGCCACCTCGCGGCAGAGATGCCAGGCCGAGACGAGGTTGGCTTCCAGCAGCTCCCGCAGGGCCTGGGCGGGCAATTCGTCCAGGGGCTGGCGCCGGCGTTGGCCCACGTTGTTGATCAGGATGTCGATCCGGCCACTCTCGGCCAGCAGGTGGGCCACGGCCGCCGTGGCAGCGGCCTCGTCGCACACATCGAAGGGCAGCGCGTGCGCGGTGCCACCAGCGGCTTGGCCGCCTTCGCGCACCCGGTCCACCGCATCACGCAGGCTGGTGGCATCGCGGCCGTTGAGCCAGACGGTGGCGCCATGGGCAGCCAGCGCCTGGGCCATGCACAGGCCCAGGCCACGGGTCGCGCCCGTGACCAGGGCGACGCGGCCTGACAGGGAGAACAGGGGAGAGGGAATCGGTGCGGTGGTGGGGCTCACCGCGAGATTATCGGCCGGCCTTCGGCCTCAGGCCGGCAGCTCGGCCAGGGACGACTCGGGAAAAGCCATCTCCGGCTCCATGCCGTCAAACGGCAAGGTGAAGTAGAAAGTGCAGCCTTCGCCGGGCGCGGTTTCGGACCAGATGCGCCCACCATGGCGCTCGATGATGCGCTGCGACAGCGCCAGGCCCGTGCCTGTCCCTTCGAAGTCCATCGAATGGTGCTGGCGCTGGAACATCACGAACAGGTTGTGCGCCTTCTCCAGGTCAAAGCCCACGCCGTTGTCGGCGATGTAGAAGGTGCGTCCCCCCACCGGGCTGACCTTCCAGCCCACCTCGATGCGGGCCAGGTCGCGGGGACGGGTGTATTTCACGGAGTTGCCCAGCAGGTTGCCCAGGGCCTGGGCCAGCAGCATGGCATCGCCCCGCACGACGGGCAGGTCGTTCTCGATCACCCACTCGATGCGCCGGTCCGGGTTTTCCTGCTTCAGGTGCGCGATCACGCCTTCCACGAGCTGGGCGATCGGCACCGGCTGGGTGTCGATGGCCACACGGCCCAGGCGGGCGTACTCGAGCAGGCCTTCGATCATCAGGCTCATGCGCTTGGACGCCTTGGCGATCGAATTCTGGTACTGCAGGGCCAACGTGTCGGCGGAGTCGCCCATCTGTTCCTGCAGCAGGCTCACGAAGCTGGCGATGTGGCGCAGCGGCGCGCGCAGGTCGTGCGAGACCATGTGTGAGAACACGTCCAGATCCTTGTTGGCCGCCACGAGCTGCTGCGTGCGCTCGGCGACGCGCTTTTCCAGCTCTCGGTTGAGGTCATTCATCACGTCCTCCAGGCTCTTGGCGGCGGTCATGTCGCGCGTGATGCTGGAGAGGCCCTGCAGCTCGCCGGCTTCGTTGCGCAGCGCGGTGAGCACGGTGTGCGCCCAGAAGCGCGAGCCGTCCTCGCGCAGGCGCCAGCCTCGGGTTTCCCATTGGCCGTGGGCCTTGGCCAGGCGCAACACCTGGCCGGGGTCGACCTCGTCCTCGCCCGCGTTGTCGCTGGACAGCAGCGCCTCATAGGAGCGGCCCATGATCTGCGAGCGGGTATGGCCATGCAGGCGCTGGGCGCTCTCGGTCCATTCGGTGATGCCGCCGTTTTCGTCGACGAAGTAGATGCAGTAGTCCTGGATCGCATCCACCATCAGGCGGTAGCGCTGCTCGCTGGCAAACAGCTCGGCCGAACGCGAGCGCACGCGTTCTTCCAGATCCTGGTTGGCGTGCAGCACGAACTCTTCCGTGCGGCGGCGTTCCGTGATGTCGTGCAGCTCGATGAAGATGCCCTCGACGGTGCCATTCTGGAAGTCGGGGATGTAGTGGATCTCGAAGTAGTTGGTCGAACCGTCGGCGGCCGTGCGCGCGGCTTCGAAGGTCTGCGTCTGGCCGGAGAGGGCCTGCGCCACGCGCGGCAGGATGTCGGGCAGGATGTCGGGCCGCACCACCTGGCTCAGCGGCGAACCCACCATGTCGCTCGGCAGTTTGCCGTAGCGCGCGGCGTGGGCTTGGTTGGCGAAGCGGCAGATCAGGTTCTTGTCGTAGTAGGCCAGCCGTGCGGGAATGCGGTCGGTGATGCTGCGCAGCAGGCTGTCCTGGGCGGAGGCGATCTGGGCCGCATCGAGCGGCGTGACCACACCGCTGCCGTGCAGGAAATGGCCCTCGGCATCAAACACCGGCGTCGAGGCGAGGCGGGCGCGAAACAGGCTGCCGTCGACGCGCAGCCAGTCCAGATCGACCGGTTCGCTCTGCCCGCTCTGGCGCAGGGCTTCCACGTGGGCGGTCAGTGCGTCGCGCGAGCGCGGGGCGACCAGTTCATTCAGGGGCATGCCCGGTGCGCCATGGCCCAGCCAACCCAGCAGGGCCTGATTGAGATGGACGCAACGCTGTGCGTCGTCAAAAGTGAGCAGGCCGCAAGGCGCCTGGTCAACGAGGGAACGGACGCTGTCCAGGGCGGACTGGAGGTCTTGCGTGCGCAGGGCCACCAGCCGTTCGAGCTGTTGCTCTGGCGTTTCCATCCCGTCTGGGCAGATAGAGTTGTCCATGGTTCAAGGCTCCCGGGTCGTTGCAGTGCAAGCCAGAAAGGTGGCTTGTACTCCCATATCGGACACCGCCGCAGAAAATTCAAATTGTTACGACCGGTGGTTTTCCCTGCTGTCCGAAAAAAGTACGTAAAAAAAGCCTTGAGGCTCACGCCCCAGGGCTTTGTCGGTTGATTCGGTGACTATTTACAGGCCGGCGGCCTTGCGCAGCGTGGCGGCCTTGTCGGTGCGCTCCCAGGCGAACTCGGGTTCTTCGCGGCCGAAGTGGCCGTAGGCGGCGGTCTTGGTGTAGATCGGGCGCAGCAGGTCGAGCATCTGGATGATGCCCTTGGGGCGCAGGTCGAAGTGTTCCTGCACCAGCGCGGCGATCTTCTCGTCCGGGATCACGCCCGTGCCTTCGGTGTAGACGGTGACGTTCATCGGGCGGGCCACGCCGATGGCGTAGGCCACCTGGATCTGGCACTGCTTGGCCAGGCCGGCGGCCACGATGTTCTTGGCCACGTAGCGGGCGGCATAGGCGGCTGAGCGGTCCACCTTGGACGGGTCCTTGCCCGAGAACGCGCCACCGCCGTGCGGGCAGGCGCCGCCGTAGGTGTCGACGATGATCTTGCGACCGGTCAGGCCGCAGTCACCCTGCGGGCCGCCGATGACGAAGCGGCCGGTCGGGTTGATCAGGTACTTGGTGTCCTTGAGCCACTCCTTGGGCAGCACGGGCTTGATGATCTCTTCGATGATGGCTTCGTTGAAAGACGCCTTCATCTTGGTGGGCGACTCGCTCTGGTCGGGCGAATGCTGGGTCGAGAGCACCACGGTGTCGATGCTGTGCGGCTTGCCGTTGACGTAGCGCATGGTCACCTGGCTCTTGGCGTCGGGACGCAGGAAAGGCAGACGACCGTCCTTGCGCAGCTGGGCCTGGCGCTCCACGAGGCGGTGAGCGTAGTAGATCGGCGCGGGCATCAGCTCGGGCGTCTCGTCGCAGGCGTAGCCGAACATCAGGCCCTGATCGCCGGCGCCGGTGTTCAGGTGGTCGTCGGAGGCGTGGTCCACGCCCTGGGCGATGTCGTTGGACTGCTTGTCGTAGCAGACCATGACCGCGCAGCCCTTGTAATCAATGCCGTACTCGGTGTTGTCGTAGCCGATTCGCTTGAGCGTGTCACGCGCGACCTGGATGTAGTCGACGTGCGCGTTGGTGGTGATTTCACCCGCCAGCACCACCAGGCCGGTGTTGCACAAGGTCTCGGCGGCCACGCGGCTGCGCGGATCCTGGGCAAAGATCGCGTCGAGGATCGCGTCGGAAATCTGGTCGGCGACCTTGTCGGGGTGGCCTTCGGAGACGGATTCGGAGGTGAAAAGGAAATCGCTCGCCATGTATAAACTCCACGTTGGTTGACCGGCGTTGCCGGTCTGTCAGAGTTCGGCGAACGCTTTAGCGGAATTTGTGAATCGCCCCGCAATTAGTTCCATAACTCGGCGATGGCGGCATTCTAGATCAAGTCCGTGCAGCCACCCTGTCCTTCCCCTCTCCTGTGACCCTGCTGATCCATGGCCTTTTTCGCGTCCTGAGCTGGATGCCGCTGTCCGTGCTGCATGCGATGGGCTGGCTGCTGGGCTGGCTGAGTTTTGTGCTCTCTGGCCGGTATCGACGTCGCCTGTTTGCGCATGCTGCCCAGGCGGGCTACCCCCGCCGGGTGGCGCTGGCCACGGTCGGCGAGTCGGGCAAGCTGGTGGCCGAGTTGCCGCGCCTGTGGCTGGGCCGGCCCGCGCCCGTGGCCTGGGCGGGCGCCGAGCACATCGAATCCGCGCATCAACAGGGCACCGGGGTGCTGTTCCTGACGCCCCACCTGGGCTGTTTCGAGATCACGGCCCAGGCGTACGCACAGCGCTTCGGCGAGGTGCATCCCATGACGGTGCTGTTCCGCCCGGCGCGCCAGCCCTGGCTGCGCGATCTCGTGGCCGGTGCGCGCCAGCGCCCCGGCCTGTTCGCCGCCCCCACCACCCTGGCGGGCGTGAAGCAGCTCATCAAGGCGCTCAAGGCCGGGCAGGCGGTGGGCCTGCTGCCGGACCAAGTGCCGCCTGAAGGGCAGGGTGTGTGGGCGCCGTTCTTCGGCCGTGACGCGTACACCATGACGCTGTCGGGCCGCCTGGCCCAGTCCGGCCGCGTGCAGATCCTGTTGAGCTGGGGGGAGCGCCTGAGCTGGGGCCGGGGCTACCGCGTGCACGTGCGCCCGTTCGAGCCGCTCAACGGAGGGCCGCTGTCGGACGACCCGCTGGAGGCCGCGGCACAGATCAATCGCGCCATGGAGGCGCTGGTGCGAGAATGCCCGGCCCAGTACCTCTGGTCCTACAACCGCTACAAGTCGCCGACCCGGTCGACACCGCCGTCGCCCTGATGTCTTCCTTGCCGCCCACCTCCGACGCTCCGCTGCCCCCCGGCAACCTCGGCAACCGCCTGGGGGTGGCCTTCATGCGCGTGCTGGCCGCATTGCCGCTCTCCTGGGTGCGTGGCATGGGCTGGTTGCTGGGGCAGGTGCTGCACTTGGCGGCGGTGCGGCGCCGGCGCATCGCGCGCATCAACTGGGCCCTGTGCTTTCCGGAGAGCAGCGAGGCCGAGCGCGACCGCGCGGTGCGCCAGCATTTCGTGTATTTCGCGCAGGCCTGGCTGGACCGCAGCTGGCTGTGGGAGGCGCCGCTGGCCACGGTGCGTCAGCGCCTGACACTCACGGGCGATCTGCAGGCCCTGGCCGGGAACGAGCCCACCGTGATCTTCGCCCCGCATTTCGTGGGCATGGACGCAGGCTGGATCGGGCTCACGGCCCACCTGGAGCGGCGTTTCTGCGGGCTGTACGCCGAGCAGCTCAACGCAGACGTGGACCGCTGGATGGCGCAAGGCCGCCAGCGTTTCGGCAACCCCCATGTCGTGGGCAAGCGCCAGGGCATCAAACCCCTGGTCGCGGCGATGCGCCAGGGCCTGCCGTTGTACCTGTTGCCCGACATGGACCACGGCATGCGCGACGCGGCGTTCGTGCCCTTCTTCGGCGTGCAGACCGCCACGCTCATGTCGCTGTCCCGGTTGGCCCGCCTGGGGCGTGCCTGCGTGGTGCCGGTGGTGAGCCGCCTCACGCGCGAAGGTTATGAGGTGAAGGTGATGTCACCCTGGCCCGACTACCCGACAGCGGATCCCGAAGCCGACACGGCGGTCATGAACCGCTACCTGGAGGGTTACATCCGCCAGGCGCCGGCGCAGTACTACTGGGTGCACAAGCGCTTCAAGACCCGCCCGGGCAATGAGCGTTCTTTCTACGCCGATCTCTGAACCGGTTCAGGTGTTCAGAAAGCCGCCGATCAAGGCGGCCACGCGCGCCGGCTGCTCGTGCACGATCCAGTGTGTGGCGCCGGGGACGCGCTCGATGCGCAGGTCTGGCACATACCCGTCCAGCCCTTCCAGCAGGGCTTCGGGCAGGGCGGTGTCGTTCAGTCCCCAGATCACCAGGGTCGGCCGCGTCACCATGGCCTTTTCGCGCGGCACCTGCACGGCTGCTGCCCCAGGGTCGTCGGGCGTCGGTGGGCGCAGGGGCGACGCGGCGTAGTACGCGCAAGGGCCTGTCAGCCCCTGGCGCCACACCGCGCGGTAGCGATCGCGCGTGGGTTCGTCGAGCCAGGCCATCGGCCCGCTGTCGGCCGCCATGTGGGTGAAGAAGGGCCAGAGGCGGGCGAAGTCGTTCTCGGCCAGCAGCGTGGGCGCGTCGGGCCGGACCAGGAAATTCATGTAGGCGCTGGCCGCCTGTTGCGCGGGCGACTGGGCCAGTTCGCGCTGGAAGGTGGCGGGGTGCGGCGCGTTGACGATGACCAGTTGCCGAAGCAAGCCAGGCCGCTGCGCGGCGAGGCCCCAGGCCAGTGCACCGCCCCAGTCGTGCGCGATCAGGCCGGCCAGTTGACCTGGCGCGGGGCTGTCGGCGGTGATGGCCGTGGCCAGTGCGCCCAGGTCTTGCAGCAGGGGCTTGGCGCGGTAGGCCGATGTGTCGGTGGGGGCGCTCGACTGCTCGAAGCCGCGCAGGTTGGGCGCCACGCAGCGGTAGCCGCCGTGTTCGACTTGAGCGAAATGCAGAAGCAGCTCGTCCCACACAAAGGCGGCTTCGGGAAAACCGTGCAGGAACAGCAGCACGGGGCGGCCGGGCTCGCCGGCGGCTCGGCAACTCAGCGTGATGCCGTGGGGCAGGGCTTGTTGGAAGGTCTGGATCATGCGGGCTCTCCTCGAGCCCGCACGGTTCAGTCCAGCGCGGGCGGCTCGTCGTCGGGAACGGGGTCGGCCGCTTGGGCTGGCGCGTTGGCGCCATGGGTCCATTGCCAGAGCAGCAGCGCCACCTCGTCCAGCCCCTTTTTCTTCAGGGCCGAGAAGAGTCTCGCCTCGCCACCGCCCGATTGCAGTCGCGCAATCGACAGCGCCTTTTGCGCTTCGGCGTGGTTGAGCTTGTCGGCCTTGGTGAGCAGCACCAGAAACTTCAGGCCTTCCTCGACCCGAGGCCGGATCACCTCCAGCAGGATCTCGTCGAGCTCGGTCAGGCCCAGGCGAGGGTCAATCAACAGCACCACGCCCTTGAGGTTTTCGCGCGTGAGCAAATAGTTGCCCATGACGCGCTGCCAGCGCAACTTGGCTTCGCGCGGCACGGCGGCATAGCCATAGCCCGGCAGGTCGGCCAGCACCGCGTCGGTCACGCCCTGTTTGCCGAGCGAGAACAGGTTGATGCTTTGCGTGCGGCCCGGCGTCTTGGAGGCGAAGGCCAGGCGCTTCTGCTGCGTCAGCGTGTTGATGCAGGTGGACTTGCCCGCGTTGGAGCGCCCGACGAAGGCGATCTCGGGCACCTCCAGCGGCGGCAGGTGTTCGAGTTGCGGGGCGGTGGTGAGAAAGCGGGCGGTGTGCAGCCAGCCGTGCGCGATCTTGGGATCGGGCTTGAGGGGATCGATGGTTTTTCCAGCTCGGGGTATCGGGGCTTTGAGGCCCGGGGCGTCGTGCGACGGCGAAGCGGTCTGGGGGGCTGGAGTGGGG
>NZ_JBYTAE010000052.1:0-43834 GCF_058787875.1 Hydrogenophaga sp. FW305-3-2-15-A-LB1
GCGGCGGCCACGATGGCGTGGGCCAGCGGGTGTTCGCTGCCCTGGTCCAGGCTGGCGGCGAGGCGCAGCACCTCGTCTTCAGGGAAATTCCCTTGGCCCACGGCGCGTTCGAAGGTCGGCCGGCCTTCGGTCAAGGTGCCGGTCTTGTCGACGATCAGTGTGTCGACCTTGCGCAGGTTCTCGATGGCGGCGGCGTCGCGGAACAAGACCCCGTGGGTGGCGCCGCGCCCGGTCGCCACCATGATGGACATGGGCGTGGCCAGGCCCAGGGCGCAGGGGCACGCGATGATCAGCACGGCCACCGCATTGATGAGGGCATAGACCCAGCTCGGCTCGGGCCCGAACAAGCCCCAGCCGAAGAAGGTGAGCAGCGCCGCGACCACGACACCCATCACGAAGTAGCCCGCCACCTGGTCGGCCATGCGCTGCATGGGCGCGCGCGAACGCTGTGCCATGGCGACCATCTGCACGATTTGCGAGAGCACGGTGTCCGAGCCCACGTGTTCGGAGCGCATCACCAACGCACCGCTGGTGTTGAGCGTGGCGCCGATCAGCTTGTCACCGACCCGCTTGGTCACCGGCAACGGCTCGCCTGTGAGCATCGATTCATCGAGCGCGCTGCTGCCCTCGACCACGGTGCCGTCGGTGGGCACCTTCTCGCCGGGGCGCACACGCAGCAGGTCGCCCACATGCACATGGGCCAGCGGCACGTCTTCTTCCTGGCCGTCGGCCGCGATGCGCCGCGCGGTCTTGGGCACCAGACCCAGCAACGAGCGGATGGCCGCCGAGGTTTGGGACCGCGCCTTGAGTTCCAGCAGTTGACCCAGCAGGGTCAGCGAGATGATCACCGCCGCTGCTTCGAAGTACACCGACACCCGCCCCATCGACACGAAGGAATCGGGGAACACCTGCGGCGCCACCGTGGCCACCACGCTGTACACAAACGCGGAGCCGGTACCCAGACTGATCAGCGTCCACATGTTGGGGCTGCGGTTCACGATCGACTGCGCGCCGCGCACAAAGAACGGCCAACCGGCCCACAGCACGATCGGCACGGTCAGCACCAGCTCGATCCAGCTCTGTGTGGCCATGTCGAACCAGCCCAGGTTGTGGCCGAACATGGCCAGCACGGCGACCACCACCGTGAGGGGCAAGGTCCACCAGAAGCGCCGCTGGAAGTCCACCAGCTCGGGGTTCTCGTCGGCGTCCAGTTCGGGCATGACCGGCTCCAGCGACATGCCGCATTTGGGGCAGTTTCCGGGGTGGTCCTGGCGTATCTCCGGGTGCATGGGACAGGTGTAGACCGTGCCGGGCTTGCCCTGCGGAGCGGGCGTTGGGGCTGCGTGACGCTCCGCCGCGTTTTTAACAAACCGCTCGGGTTCGGCCGCAAACCGGGTTTGGCACTTCGCACTGCAGAAATAGTACGGTCGCCCCGCGTGCTCGAGGTGGTGTGGCGACTTCTCGGTGACGGCCATCCCGCACACCGGATCTTTCAGTCCGGTTGCCGGGTGAGGCGGTTTGGACGCGCCGTGGTGGTCCGCATGGTTGTGTTGTGCTTGTGTGTCCATGTCTTTCCCTTGTTGGAAGTTACGAAACCCCGTGGCCCTGATCACCATCTTCCGCCAAATTGTCGCGAGAGGTATTGCTGTGAGTTGAGGAAAGGATGAGCCGTGACGCCATGGGAAGGTCAAGGTCTGTGAACGGACTTTCTGTCGGTTCGCTAGGCCTAGTGGTAAACCGGGTTCGGTGAGCGTCTAGCCCTTCCTGCGCGATTTTTGGCGGCGCGTTGCAGTCGATCTTACGTAGTAGAGGGTCGGCAGGGATTCATGTAAAAACCGCAGAAACAACCATAAGTCCCTGTCCCCGTTGACTTTTTTGACTCTCGCTTGACTGATCGCCGGGCCACTTCATCCGGGTTATTCACCGCCAACCCAAGAGCAGGTGCCGTCGCATTGAATCGCTCCAACATGCTGGCCACGACCTGCTCTTGCGCCGTGACGGATGACCTGGCCGTCGCCAGCGCCAGTTCCAACTGCTGCTTCACAGTGAGCAATCCATCGACCTTGGCCTGCAACTGCTCGTTCGTGGTGCTGAACTGCTGGACGGCCGCATCCTGCTCCACCAGGCGCCGGCCCAACTCCTCGGTGCGCCTTTGCGCAAACCCCAGCTCATCCTTGAGTGGCCGCAGGCCGCGCATCTCTTACTGGGCTTGGTGCAGATCGCCTTGGGCCCGCGACAAATCGCCCAGCAAACGCGCGTTGTCCTGCAAGGCGTGGACGGCTTCCTGCTGTTTGGTTGCCAAGGTGTCGTTCACGGTGCGCAACTCGGCCAGCAGGTACTGCACCTGCTGCTCGTGCTTGCGCTGGTCTTGATCGCGCTGCTCCTTGGTGGATTGTCGGAAATGCTCCAACGCCTGGCGCGCATGCTGGTGCTTTTCTTCCAGCGATTGACGATGTCGTTCTTCGGCTGCGATGCGCTCCTGCAGGTCAGCCACCTGCTGGGCGAGCTGCGTGCATTCCCCTGGCAAGGCCATGATCGCAAGTAGAGCCAAGATGCCTAGGCCCGCCGACAACCAAAGCGCTCCCGCGCCCCATCGCACCAGCGCCAATCCGAAAAGAAACGGCGCCAAGGCCTGCGCCACGCGCGCTGGCAACATCAACCACCCTTGCCGCGCGCCATATCCCTGGGGCCCGAACAGCACCAACGGTAGCGTGCCTTTGGCGATGGTGAGAATGCCGTTGCCCGCACCATGCAGAACGGCGAAAAGCGGCGCCAGCACTGGCCCGGCAATGAGCAAGCCCACCACGCCCAGCGGATGCCCCAACGCCGCGAGTCGAGCCGACAGCAAGGGGTGCACATGCCGCAGGAATCCGAATTCGAGCAGCCGGCCAGCCACTTGCGCTGGGCCGATCAGCGCGCCCACCCCCACCGCCACGGCCAGACTTGCGCCGCTGGCTTGCAACAGACTGGGAAGATGCGCCGCCATCGCAGTGCTGATGAACCAGGTGGTAGCAAAGACGAAAGCCAGCAAAGCCGTCGTGGTGCGCGCCCGGAAGGCGGACTGCGGCACGGCGTCGATGTCCAGCGGCTTTTTCGGATCGGACGGCGCCACCACGGCCACGCGCGGCAGCGCTGCGTTTAACGGCAACCCGAGCAAAAGGTGAAGACCGGCCCACGCGAAGCAGGCACCCCGCCAGCCGAAGTGGGTCTCAAGCAAGGCTGACAGAGGCCAGCCCACCGTGCTGGCAAACCCCGCAATCAGCGTGATCCCTGTGATGGCGTTGCGAGAGCCGTGCCCGTACAGCCGGACCAAAGCCGAGAAGGCAGCCTCGTAGAGGCCGCTGCCCATGGCCAGACCGATCAGCGCCCAGGCCGCGAAAAGTGACCAGATGCCTTGCGAAGCGCCGAGTGCAAGAAGTCCGAATGCAAAAAGCAAGCTGGTACCCATCAGCACTGGCCGCCCGCCGTGGAGGTCAATGGCACGCCCGGCCCATGGGCCGATCAGTGCCGATACGCCCAGTGCGACCGAGAACGCTGCAAATACCGTAGGCGTGCTCACGCCGAGTTCGCGCGCCATGGGGACTGCCAGCATGGCCGGCAGGTAGTAGGTGGAGGCCCATGCCAGGGTCTGGGCAGTCCCCAGCGCCGCGACGGTACCTACGTTGCTGGCGGCGGCCATCTCAGCCGCAGCAGGTATTGGACGGTGCTGCCCGCGGCCGTTCGACCTCTGGCTGTGTCGTCACTGAAGAAGTCCGTTTCGGACCACACCCGCAGCCCGACTGACCTTGGGCCTTGCTCGACTCATCGAGCGAGCAGCAGGCGGTCGTGTCGACCTTGGCCGGTCCGCCGCAGCAGTTCGCATCGCCAGCGGGGAGATTTTGGTTTGCGAGATTCACCGAGCACACACCTGTCTCGGGCAGCTCAAGCTGCACGTCGTCGGCGGCGCGAAGGTCGCCAGCCAATGCGGCAACGACCGAGCGCGCCTGCTCGTAGCCCGTGGCCAGCAGGAAATTGGGTGCACGGCCGTAACTCTTCGCACCGATGGCATAGAAGCCTGGCTCGGGATGCGCGAGTTCGCGGTGCCCGTGCGGCCGCACAGTGCCGCAGCTGTGCACGTTCGGATCGATCAATGGCGCCAGCGCATCGGTGCTCTCCAGCCACGGGTCCAGGCGCAGGCGCACTTCCCGGGTGATGTCGAGGTCGGGTCGTGCGCCCGTCGAGGCAATGATCTCGTCGATGCCCTCGATGGGAGCTTTGTCCGCATCTACGGCGAACAGACTCAAGCCATCGGGTTGCGCGACGATCTGGCGAATGCCAAAACCAAGGTGAAGTTCGAGCTGTCCTTCTTCGACCATGGCGCGAAGGCGTGTGCCCAGCTGGCCTCGTGCGGGCAATCCGTCGTTTTCGCCACCGCCGAAGAGCTTTCGCAGGTCGGTGCCTCTCACCGCCCAGGCAAGGCGCGTGCCGGGCTGCTGTTCGGCCAGGGTGGCCAGAGCGAGCAGGTTGCCGGCGGCCGAGTGCCCTGCCCCCACCACCAGCACCTTGCGTCCGGCATAGCGGTGACGATCCGTACCCAGCACATCGGGCATGCCATGCGCGATGTGCGCGCGAGCCTCGACCTCGCCTGGTACGGGCAGGCCGTGCATGCCCAGAGGGTTGGGTTGTGACCAGGTCCCCGAAGCATCGATCACTGCCCGTGCGCGCACCTCGCGCAAACCCTTGGCGCTCTGAACTTGCAGCAGGAAATCTGCGTGCTCGCGGCCTGCGGTCTTGGCCTTGTCGAAGCCATCGCGCGAGACAGCTATCACGCGGGTACCGAATTGGATGTGAGGTGCCAAGGCAGACGTGCGAGCCAACGGCGCAAGGTAGTCATCCACGACTTCCCCGGCCGTTGGCAAGTAGTCTTCATTGGGGGCCGACCAGCCGGTTGTTTCCAGCAAGGCACGCGCTGCGCGATCGACGTTGTAGCGCCATGGCGAAAACAGCCGCACGTGGCGGTAGCTGCCAAGGTGGGTCGCGACGCTGGTGCCGACTTCCAGCACCACAACCGGCAGGCCACGCTGCACTAGATGGGCTGCGGCAGCCAAGCCGACCGGCCCGGCACCGATCACGGCTACAGGTGATGGAGAGATGGATTGCACCTTCATGAAGGCTCCTTCGTACTTCGTCGATATACGAATTAATTGGCGAAAAAATGGCACTTCAGTCAGAGTGCCGCAACCAGCCGCTTGAGCACGGCCAATCGATCGGGATTAACGCAGTAGCACGTGCGCTGTTCTTCGGCCGAGCCCAGCACCAAGCCGGCATCCTTGAGCACTTTGACGTGCTGCGATGTGGTGGACGGCGCCAGCTCGACCACGTCCGACAGGTTGCCGAAGTAGCAGGTGCCGTGGTGCGCCAGATGCTGCAGCAGCCGGATGCGCGCCGGGTGCGCCAGTGCCTTGAGCAGCACGGCCAGTTCCTCGGCGTCCAGTTCCTCGTCGGCCTGGAGGGATGCACATCGGGCTGTTGTCATGCTGTTTATTCGTTATTCGTAGAATTGCGAATAATGGTAGAGGCAAGCTGATTGCTCGTCAACTGTCCTTGAGATAGATGACTGGTATGAAAAGGCTTCAGGCGCTCGTGGGGATGGGGGTCCATCACTGCGATGGTCTGGGCTCTATCGTTACAAAGAGGTTGCTGTACCGTGGCTGTGCTGGCTAGCGTCAATGCCCTTCTCTCGGCGACCTCAGGCCGCTGTTGTCCGTGGTGCCTGGTTGTCGAGTGCCATGGTGATTTCCCGAACTGTGCTGCGTGCGCTGCGCATGACGCCGATCAGTGTGGCCGAGGCCATGCCGGTCCAATCCCCGTAACCCACCAGCCACAGCCGGGGCTCTAGCAGGCTTCGCGTGCCATTCAAGGCGACGAGTCGCTGCGCGTCGATCACGCCCAGTGGCCCCAGGTGGTCCAGTGCCGGCCGAAAACCGGTGCACCAGGCCACGGCGTCAAACGTGGACTCGGTGCCGTCGCTCCAGCGCACGCCGTGTTCGACGAAGTGCACGAACGGCTCGTGTGCGACGAGTACGCCTCGTGCCCGCGCCTCTCGTACGGGCGGCACCATCACGATGTCGCCAAAGCCAGCGGGAAGGGCGTCGACGGGACGGCCCTCTTGCATGGCGCGCCAGCGTTCGGTCGGTCGCTGCAACAGCACCCCACCGTCCACCTCGACAGGCAGGAAGCGAGGAGGTTGTTCGGTGACCCAAGTGGCTTGCCCGTGCTGCGACAGTTCGGCCAGAATCTGGGCGCCTGAGTTGCCGCCGCCGACAATCAGGACGCGCTGGCCGGCGAACGCGGACGGATCCACGTAGCGAGATGAATGGATCTGTGTACCGAGGAACCTGTCCCGATCCGCGAAGGGCGGAACGAAGGGGTTGCGCCAGTTTCCGGTGGCGCTGACCACGGCATGCGCCTGCCAGGTCGCCTCGGGCGAATGAACAAGCAGTCCCTGGGTGCTGCTTTCAACCGACTCTACCCAGACAGGCCTACGCACCGGCAGCTCGTAGCGCTGTTCGTAGCGCTGCAAGTAATCGCGCACATGGTCGCGCGTCGGATAGTGGTCGTTGCCGGGCGGCATGGGCCAACCGGCCAGCGAACTCCAGACCGCAGGCGAGAACAACCGCAGCGATTGCCAGGCGTGTCGCCAATCACCGCCCGGACCGACCTCGGCATCGAGGATCATGAAGCTGCGACCAGTGCGGCGCAGGAAATAGCCGACCGACAAGGCGGCCTGTCCTCCACCAATCACGATCACATCGACGCATTGCATGGTTTGATCATCGCACTTGCGTGCGGCGCAAAGTTTGACATGCGCGCCATCGCGAGATGGATCGACTGGCTGATGCTGGGGTCCACGATGCGGCGAATCTCGACGTTTGCCTTGCGAAGATACGCGTGCACGAAGTGCATTTCGGGCCGAGCATCAGTGCTTCGAAGAAACTTGAGAGCTTAAGGTTGGCCTGCAGGGGTCGAACCTGTAGATTTGACGGCACAAGGCCCCGGTGAAAGACCGGAATGCCTATCCTGATTCGAGTCGGTTTCGGCGCAGATTTTTTCGCCATCAAGGGTAGCTGGACCTACCCATCGCTGGCCGACGGGCCTATCTCGGCAGTTCTGCCAATGTTGTAGAGAGCCGTCAATCGGTAGCCAGCCCCGCGCACGGTTTCCACCATGGCTGCTGCCGCGCCCAAACTCTCCCTCAATCGTTTGACGTGGACGTCGACCGTTCTTTCTTCGATGAAGACATGATCGCCCCAGAGACGATCAAGCAAAACTCCCCGTGAGTGCACTCGCTCTGAGTTTTTCATAAAGTAGTGAAGCAACTTGAACTCTGTCGGCCCAACCTTGAGTTCGTTCCCGCGAAACGTTACTCGGTACGTCACCGCATCAAGATGCAATTCACCCACTCGGATTGACTCTGTGACGATGTCGGGTGCGCGCCGCCTCAGCACGGCCTTGATTCGAGCCAACAATTCCTGCGTGGAGAACGGCTTGGTAATGTAGTCGTCGGCTCCTGCGTTCAACCCGAGAACCTTGTCCGGTTCCTCGTTGCGCGCAGTGAGCATGATGATAGGGATGCCCTTGGTCCTCGGGTCTTTTCTCCACATCCGAAGCAATGTCGGTCCGCTACCGATGGGAAGCATCCAGTCCAACAAGATCAGATCTGGCAAGACCGTCTGCACCTCTCGCTGAGCTGCGTCCCCGTCGAATGCAACGGTCGGTACAAAACCGTTGTGACGCAGGTTGACCGCTATCAATTCAGCGATCGATAACTCGTCCTCGACGATCAAAACCCTCGGTTGCCTTCTCATCCGCTCACCGACTCCACGTCATCGAGCGGGATGTGCCGCACATCCTCGCCCTTGACGATGTAGATGATCAATTCCCCTATGTTCTTGGCATGATCCCCGATACGTTCTAGCGCCTTGGCCACGAACAACAGGTCCAGGCTGGGGGAGATGGTGCGTGCATCCTCCATCATGAACGTCACCAGCTTACGCACAAAGCCGTTGAACTCGACATCGATCTTGTCGTCTTCACGCATGATCTGAAGGGCTTCATTCACGTCGAGGCGGGCCAGTGCATCCAATGCACGCCGCAAAATCTGGGACGCAAGTTCTGCAGCCAGACGCAACTCGGCTACTGGCATGCGCCTTGCGGAACCGCTCTCGATGATGGATTGGGCCATCCGCGCAATCTTGGTGGCTTCGTCCCCCGCGCGTTCAAGGTTGGCCGTGGTCTTGGAGATCCCGACCAGGAAACGCATGTCACTGGAAGCGGGTTGGCGGCGCACGAGCATGGTGGAGAGATCACGGTCGATGTCCACCTCCATCTGGTTGACGGTTTTTTCCAGTTGGAAGACGCGCTCTGCGGCGGCCGTATCGGAATGGGTCAAAGCCAGAATGGCCGTGGCTATCTGGCTCTCCACCACACCACCGAGTTCAAGTACCCGGCTGGAAATTGAGTTGAGCTCGGAATCGAACTGGCTTGAAATGTGTTTTTCCATGGCGGGTCCTGGTTGCCTTCAACGCTGTTGGCTTCAGCCGAAACGGCCGGTAATGTAGTCCTCGGTTTCCTGCCGGGACGGTTTGGTGAAAATCTGATCGGTGGGGGCGTACTCGATCAGCTCACCCAAGTACATGTAGGCCGTGTAGTCGGATACACGAGCCGCCTGCTGCATGTTGTGGGTCACGATCACAATAGTGAACTTGGACTTGAGCTCGTGCAACAACTCCTCCACCTTCGCCGTGGAGATCGGGTCCAGCGCCGAGCAGGGTTCGTCCAGCAGCAGCACATCGGGCTCCAGGGCGATGGCCCGAGCAATAACCAGGCGCTGCTGCTGCCCACCCGAGAGACTCAATCCGTTAGTGTCCAGTCGATCCTTCACTTCGCCCCAGAGCGCTGCGCCCTTAAGCGACGTTTCCACCGCATCGTCCAGCTGTGCCTTGTCACGCACACCCAGCAGGCGAAGGCCATAGGCCACGTTTTCATAGATGGACTTGGGGAATGGATTTGGCTTCTGGAACACCATGCCAATGCGCCGGCGAAGCTGGGCTACGTTGACGTTTTTCTCGTAGATGTTGCGCCCTTCATGGATGATCTCGCCCTGGATGCGGCAACTGTCCACGAGGTCATTCATGCGGTTGAAACAACGCAGCAGTGTCGACTTGCCGCAACCACTGGGGCCGATATAGGCGACGACCTTGCTCTTTGGAATGCCCATCGAGACATTCTTGAGAGCCTGGGCGGAACCGTAAAAAAGATTGAGGTTCTTCACCTCGAGGCTCATCTCCTGGTCTGACAGCGGTGCGGCCTGCGCAAAGGCGTGGCTGACCGGCATGGGGACGGTGGGGCGGGCGACTTCAGTGGTGGAGTTCATGGTGGTCATGTGCGTGCGGTGTGAGGGTTTCTTGATCGGCGGTCGGGCAAGCTCAAACCGACTCGAGGCCGCGGAACTTTTCGCGCAGGCGGTTGCGCAGGCGGATGGCGAAGATATTGAGCACCATGATCACGATCACCAACAACAAGGCAGTGGCGTACACCAACGGCCGTGCGGCTTCCACGTTGGGACTCTGGAACCCGACGTCGTAGATGTGAAATCCCAGGTGCATGAACTTGCGCTCCAGATGCAGGAAGGGGAAGTAGCTGTCCAGGGGCAAGGTCGGGGCAAGCTTCACGACACCCACCAGCATCAAAGGCGCCACCTCACCCGCGGCGCGGGCGACGGCGAGAATCAAGCCCGTCATCATCGCGGGACTGGCCATCGGAAGCACCGTCCGCCACAGCGTTTCGGCCTTGGTGGCACCCAGTGCCAGGCTGCCTTCACGCAGCGAACGGGGCACCCGAGAAAGCCCTTCTTCGGTGGATACGATCACCACCGGCAAGGGGATGGCCAGGGTCAGTGATGCCCAAAGAATGCCTGGACTGCCGAACGTCGGTGCTGGCAGCGCTTCTGCGAAGAACAGCTGATCGATGTTGCCCCCAAGGAAATAGACGAAGAAGCCAAGACCAAACACGCCGTAGACGATGGAAGGGACGCCCGCAAGGTTGTTCACGGAAATGCGGATGATGCGGATCAACGGCCCCTGCTTGGCGTACTCGCGCATGTAGATGGCCGCCATGATCCCGAACGGCGTCACGATCACGGACATCAGGAGCACCATCAACACCGTTCCGAAAATCGCCGGAAAGATGCCGCCTTCCGTGTTGGCTTCCCGGGGGTCGTCCTTCAGAAACTCGGCCAGCTTCTTGAAGTAGTGGCCAATCTTTGCCAGAAAACTCATGTCGTTGGGGCGGTACACATCCGCGATCAAGGCCAGCTTGACCTCTTTTAGCTGCCCGTCCATCACCTCGCCCACCACGGTGTCGCGGCCAATCTCCGTGCGGAGGACCTGGAGTTTTTCCTGCAGGCCTGCAAACTCGGTGTTGAGAGATGAGCGCCTTTGTGCCAGATCCGCCTTGAGCACTTCGGTGAGTCGCCCACCCAACTGCGCGCGCCGCTCTTCCAGTCGCAACTGCTCAATGCGGTAGTTCACGTGACCAATGTCGTTCTTTTCAATGATGTAAATTTGGTTGAAAAGATCGTTGGCACGGTCAAACCGTTTCTGCAGTTCGGGCCAGGCGGCCTCTCCTTCGGCCACCACCTGATCGCCTTCTTTCACCGCTTTGAGGTGGCCGTAAAAGTTGCCCCACTCCCGGCGCTCGATGACGAGCAGGTCTTTGGGATAAGAGCGCTCGCTGAGCAACGGTTCAGGGAACCAGCGGAAGTCAACGCCAGTCACGTCGCGGTTGCCCATCTTGAGCAAGGCACGCGAGACAAAAAGGTCTACGACGCCTGCAAGAACAAGGGTGGCATGTTCATCGCGGCGATGAACCTCTACCCGACCATGATCGCGGAAGAGGCGCACCTGTTGCTGCCTGCTGCGCACCCGGGGGAGATGAACCTCACCTCGATGAACGGCGAACGCCGCCTGCGCCTGTCCGAGAAGTTCATGGATGCGCCCGGTTCTGCGAAGCCGGACTGCCTGATTGCCGCCGACATCGCCAACGCACTCAAGGCGCTCTACCTGAAGGACAACAAACCCGACATGGCCAAGCGCTTCGACGGCTTCGACTGGAAGACCGAAGAAGATGCGTTCAACGATGGCTTCCGTCGCGCAGGCCGGCCTGGCGTCGGACCGATTGACAGCCAGGGCGGTGACACCGGTTACATGGCCACCTACGCGCTGCTGCGCAAGGCCGGCAACAACGGGGTGCAGTTGCCGATCCAGCGCGTGGAGGGCGAGAAGCTCATCGGCACCGAGATTCACTACGCCGACGGCAAGTTCGACACCAAGGACGGGCGCGCCGAGTTCAAGCCCGCGCCCTGGAACGGTCTGCCCAAACCGGTGGCCGATCAGAAGGCGAAACATAAATACTGGATCAACGGAGGCCGCGCCAACGAGGTTTGGCAGACCGCGTACCACGACCAGTACAACGCTTTCGTGCGTGACCGCATTCCGATGGCCTTCATCGAGATGAACATGGACGACGCGAGGCAACTGGGCATTGCGGCGGGCGACGTGATCGAGGTCTACAACGACTACGGAAGCACCTATGCGATGGCTTATCCGATCAAGTCTGCCAAGACTGGCCACACCTTCATGCTCTTTGGCTACATCAAGGGCGTGCACGGCAACGTCGTGACCAGCTGGGTCGACCGCAACGTCATCCCTTACTACAAGGGCACCTGGGGAAGCATCCGCCGCGTGGGCACTGTTGAGGACTACAAGGCCACGATTTCGTTCAAGGACCGCCACTTCGCTTGAAGATTCCGGGTGGCCCGAGCGCCACCCGCCCCTTTCACTGGAGAACCCATGTTTCGTAAGTTTCTGACGCTCGCCGCGCTGGTGGGCAGTTTCGCGCCCGTCGCAGCTCAGGCCAATCTGGCATTGGCTCAAAAGAACGCTTGCATGGCGTGCCATGCCGTCGACAAAAAGATCGTTGGTCCCTCGTATCAGGAGGTCGCCAACAAATACAAAGGCCAGAAGGACGCGGCTGCTGTGCTGACCGCGAGCATCAAGAATGGCGGTGCCGGCAAGTGGGGGCCTATGGCGATGCCACCGCAAGCGACGCTCAGTGACGCGGATGCCAAAGCCCTGGCCACCTGGATTCTGTCCACCGCAAAGTAGGTACAACGATGCGGCCCACGCCGCTATTCCGGGAGATACCCATGGACACGTCACTGCAGCGGGCAGAGGAATCCTTGTCACGGATCGCCTTTCGCGAGCCGCTTCCAAATGTTGAGTTGCCAGACGGATCTGCGCAGGCGTTGATCACCACGCGCCAGAACGTCTCACCCAAGCGGCTTGTTGAGCCAGGGCCGTCAGACCTTCAGCTCGAACAGTTATTTCGCGCGGCCGCAGCCGCACCTGACCACGGCCTCTTGCGAGCATGGCGCTTCGTGATCGTTCCGACGGAACGGCGCGCGGATCTGGCCGAAGTGTTCGCCCTGGCCCTGGTGGATCGCGATCCTGGCGCCACGCTGGAACAGATCGAGTCCGCGCGCGAAAAGGCCTATAGAGCGCCCCTGCTGATGCTGGTGGTGGCCCAACTTGGTGTTGTCGACGCCAATATCCCCATGCTGGAGCGCATGATCTCGGTGGGCTGCGCGGTGCAGAACGTGCTGTTGATGGCGCACAGCCAGTCGCTGGGCAGCAGCCTCACCAGCGGCCAAGCCATGCAGTCACCTCGGATGAGGCGACTGTTCGACCTGCGCGACGGCGAGGAGCCGGTGTGTTTCCTGAATGTCGGGACGGTGGTCAAGCGCAAGGCGCAACGCTGCCACCCAGAGCCGCGCGACTTCGTGACGTTTTTTTGAGAAAGGATCACTGCTCATGTGGCTTTCTTCAGATGGCCCAAACGATTCTGGCAAAGCGGTGATTGCACCTGGGTTGATGAGGACATTGTCATTTTTACGTAGCCGGATGACAGTTAGCCGCACTTAGGGACTGTCCAGAAGCGACGCAACTGCACTGGGTTCATTGGCTACCATACGCTGTACAGCGTATGAAGCGTTTTGAGCACATGTCGTGGTGTTTGCTTCTGCAGAGGAGTGCGTTGTCCGGACTAACCGATGGCACACACCAGTTCGCGTGCACGGGCAATAACGCTTGGTCGGAGATTGCCCTCGTCATGCTGCTGTCATAAATTTGTGCAATAGTTCAATAGTTATTGAATAATTGCATTGATTTAGCAACGGAGAACCACATGAAGGTAGGCATCAACGGCATGGGCCGCATCGGGCGACTGGCGCTGCGCGCTGCCATGGGAGCCGCAGAGCGGCAAGACGACGATCCGCGCGCAGGCAACCGGCTGGAGGTGGTGCACCTCAACGAACTCAAGGGCGGTGCCGCCGCCACGGCGCACCTGCTGGCGTTCGATAGCGTGCAAGGCAAATGGCGGGCCGACATCGCCGCCGAGGGCGAACACACCATCCGCATCGATGGGCAGCAGATGTCGTTCAGCGCCCACGGCGCCGCTGCGGAGATCCCCTGGGGCGATCTGGGTGTGGACCTGGTGCTGGAGTGCACCGGCAAGTTCCTCACCCCCGAAACCATTCAGGGCCACCTGGACCGCGGCGCCAAGCGCGTGATCGTGGCCGCGCCGGTGAAGGTGGGTGGCGTGCGCAACATCGTCGTGGGCGTGAACCACACGCAGTACGAGCCTGCGCGCGACCGCATCGTCACCGCCGCGTCTTGCACGACCAACTGCCTGGCGCCTGTGGTGCAGGTGGTGCACGAGGCGATCGGTATCCGCCACGGCCAGATCACCACGCTGCACAACCCGACCAACACCAACCTGGTGGTGGACGCGCCGCACAAGGACCTGCGCCGCGCCCGCAGCGCATTGATGAGCCTGGCGCCCACGACCACCGGCAGTGCGACCGCGATCGCGCTGATCTACCCCGAGCTCAAGGGCAAGCTCAACGGCCACGCGGTGCGCGTGCCCGCACTCAACGCGTCGCTCACCGACTGCGTGTTCGAACTCCAGCGCGAGACCACGGCCGAGGAGGTGAACGCCTTGTTCGAAAAAGCGGCCAAGGGATCGCTAGCAGGCATCCTCGGCTACGAGACGCGTCCGCTGGTCAGCGTCGATTACGCACGCGACACGCGCAGCTCCATCGTGGATGCGCTCTCCACGATGGTGACCGACGGTACGCTGCTCAAGGTCTACGCCTGGTACGACAACGAGATGGGTTACGCCTGCCGCATGGTCGACCTGGCCTGCCATATGAGCGAAGCGGGCATCTGACATGCAGCACGCCGCGCGCAACTACGCCATCGTCACCGCCGCCTACTGGGGTTTCACGCTCACCGACGGCGCGCTGCGCATGCTGGTGCTGCTGCACTTCTACAAGCTCGGCTATTCCCCGTTTGCTCTCGCGTTCCTTTTCTTGCTGTATGAAGCGGCGGGCGTGCTGGCCAACCTGATCGGTGGCTGGCTCGCCACACGCTACGGCATCACGCGCATGCTCACCGTGGGCCTGGTCACGCAGATCATCGGATTCACGCTGCTCTCGATGCTCGATCCGGCGTGGACCGCCGCCATGTCGGTGGCCTGGGTGGTTCTGGCCCAAGGCATTTGCGGTGTGGCGAAGGATTTGACCAAGACCGCGAGCAAGTCGGCGATCAAGGTCACGGCCTCGCAAGCCAAAGAGCAGGGTTCGAGCCAACTGTTCAAGTGGGTTGCGTGGTTCACGGGCAGCAAGAACGCGATGAAGGGCGTGGGCTTCTTCTTGGGCGGCCTACTGCTGGAGTCTCTCGGTTTTCAGGCGTCGCTGTGGTGCATGGCGGGCCTGCTCGCATTGGTTTTGATCGGTGTGATCAGTTCGTTGCCAGCCATGATGGGCAAGAGCAAGGCTTCCAAGTCGGCCAAAGAGTTGTTCGCGAAGAACGCGGGCATCAACGCCCTGGCTGCGGCGCGCGTCGTGCTGTTCGGCGCGCGCGACGTGTGGTTCGTGGTGGGCGTGCCGGTGTTCTTGTACTCACAAGGCTGGACCTTCACCATGGTGGGCGGCTTTCTCGCGGCCTGGACGATCGGCTATGGACTGGTGCAGGCGCTCGCGCCGCAACTGGTGCGCCGCAGTGCAGACGGCCTGAGCGCCGAGGTGCCCGCCGCACGCCTGTGGTCCGCTCTGCTGGCGCTGGTGCCGGTCGGCATTGCCGTCGCGGTCTACCTGCAGGTGCCGAACCTGGAGTGGGTGGTTGTGGGCGGTTTGGGCCTGTTCGGTTTTGCCTTTGCCGTCAACTCGTCGGTGCACTCGTACCTCATCCTGGCATACGCCGGTTCGGAAAAGGCGGCTGAGGACGTGGGCTTCTACTACGCGGCCAACGCACTGGGGCGTTTTATGGGAACGCTCATGTCCGGATTGCTGTACCAGTGGGGGGGCCTGCTGTACGCGTTGACGGGCTCTGCCGTGATGCTGGTGATCTGCTGGCTGCTCACGCTACTGCTCCCCGTAAGGAAGCAGGTTGATGCCCTTGCAAAGAACGAAAGACTGAATCATGGATGAAGCCGACGTCGTGCGCGCCCTCGGAGCGCTCGCGCAGGAAACGCGCTTGCGCATCTTCCGCATGCTGGTGGTGGCCGGACCTCAAGGGGTCTCGCCGGGCCAGATGGCCGAGGCGCTGGGGTGTTCGCCCACCACGCTCTCGTTCCACCTCAAGGAGCTGGTGCATGCCGGCTTGGCCGGCAGCGAGCGAGATGGCCGTCACCTGATCTACCGCGCCAGCATTCCGCAGATGAACGGACTGCTGGGTTTTCTCACCGCGCATTGCTGCGAAGGGCAGCCCTGCGAAGTCAATCAGGTCGTTTGTACCGACTGTCCCTGAACATCCACACGGAAAGACTCCCATGCTGAAACCCATCTACAACGTCTTGTTCATCTGCACCGGCAACTCCGCGCGCAGCATCATGGCCGAAGCCATCCTGAACCAGCTCGGCGCAGGCCGCTTCCGTGCGTACAGCGCGGGAAGTCATCCGGCGGGTGCCGTCAATCCCAATGCCATCGAACTCCTGGAGCGCAGCCATTTCAAGACGACCGGTCTGCGCAGCAAGAACTGGAGTGAGTTCGCGACGCCCAATGCGCCAGTGATGGACTTCGTGTTGACTGTGTGCGACAAAGCGGCCGGCGAGGTGTGCCCCGTTTGGCCCGGTCAACCGATGTCCGCCCACTGGGGGGTGGAAGACCCAGCGGCGGCCAAGGGCAGCGAGGAAGCCATCCGTCGCGCGTTCAATGACAGCTTCATGGTGCTGAGCCGCCGCATCTCGCTCTTCATGGTTCTCCCCATGGACAAGCTGGACAAGCTCGCGCTGCACAAAGAGCTCACCATCATCGGCCAAGTCAAATCCTGATTTTTTGTATCCTCGCCCAGGTGCCCTCCGGGCCCTGGGCGTTTTCGTTTCGAGGTGGTGAGGTATGGGACTCTTTGAACGCTATCTGACGGTGTGGGTGGCATGCGGCATCGCCGCCGGCGTGGGCCTGGGCTTGGCGCTACCAAGCCTCTTCGAGGTGGTGGCAGCGCTGGAGATCGCGCACGTCAACCTGGTAGTCGCTGTGTTCATCTGGGTGATGATCTACCCGATGATGATCCAGATCGACTGGTCGGCGGTGAAAGGCGTCGGCCAGCGCCCGCAGGGCCTGATGCTCACGCTGGTGGTGAACTGGCTCATCAAACCCTTCACCATGGCAGCGCTGGGCGTGCTGTTCTTTCAGTACCTCTTCGCGCCGTGGGTCGATCCGCAATCGGCCAAGGAGTACATGGCCGGCATGATTCTGCTGGGCGTGGCACCATGCACAGCGATGGTGTTCGTCTGGAGCCAGCTCGTCAAGGGCGACGCCAACTACACCCTGGTGCAGGTCTCGGTGAACGACCTCGTCATGGTAGTGGCATACGCACCTATAGCGGCCTTTCTGCTGGGCGTGACGGACGTGACCGTGCCATGGGAAACGCTGGTCCTGTCCACGGTGCTGTATGTGGTTCTTCCGCTTTTCGCCGGAATGGCCACGCGTCACCTGCTGGGCAAAAAATCCCATCACGCCGTCGGCGACTTCGTGACGAGACTAAAGCCCTGGTCAGTGGCCGGGCTTATTGCCACCGTGGTGCTACTGTTTGGTTTTCAGGCGCGGACCATTGTGGCGCAGCCGCTGGTGATCGCGCTCATCGCGGTGCCGCTGATCCTTCAGTCTTACGGCATCTTCTTCATCACTTGGTGGGGAGCGAAGTGGCTCAAGCTGCGTCACGACATTGCCGGGCCGGCCTGCCTGATCGGCACGTCGAACTTCTTTGAGTTGGCCGTGGCGGTCGCGATTTCGCTGTTCGGGCTGAACTCCGGTGCCGCGCTGGCCACCGTGGTCGGCGTGCTGGTTGAGGTGCCAGTGATGCTCTCGCTGGTGGCCTTGGTCAACGCCTGGAGGCCTGCAGAAAAACTCACCAACAAATCAAACAACGACATTGGAAAACGCGTTCATGCCTCTCGCTGATCTACCGCAACTGGCCACCGAACATTTTCAGGCGCCAGATCCGCAACGCCTTCGCCCGGCACAGCCCTCGACACACGCACCGCGCATCCTGCTGCTCTATGGCTCGCTGCGCGTACGCTCGTTCAGCCGGCTGGTGGTAGAAGAATCGGTCCGACTGCTGGAGGCTATGGGCGCCGAGCCTCGCGTGTACAACCCCAGTGGCCTGCCACTGCCCGACGACGCGCCCGAGACCCACCCCAAGGTGGCCGAGTTGCGTGAGCTGGCGGCATGGGCCGAGGGCATGGTGTGGTGCTCGCCCGAACGCCACGGCGCCATGACCGGCATCATGAAGGCGCAGATCGACTGGATTCCGCTAGCATTGGGCGCAGTGCGACCCACACAAGGCAAGACGCTGGCGGTGATGCAGGTCAGCGGTGGCTCCCAGTCGTTCAACGCGGTCAACCAGATGCGCGTGCTCGGGCGTTGGATGCGCATGCTCACCATTCCCAACCAGTCGTCCATCGCCAAGGCTTTCCAAGAGTTCGATGAGCACGATCGCCTCAGGCCATCGGCGTTTCACGATCGCGTGGTCGATGTGCTGGAAGAACTGGTGAAGTTCACGCTGCTCACGCGCGACGTGGCGCCATACCTAGTGGACCGCTACAGCGAGCGAAAAGAAAGTGAGGAGCAACTGAAGCAGCGGGTGAACCAAGCCGCGATCTAGGCATAGAGTCTTCTTTGTGATCAGCGGCTGACCACATCGCTGATCCACGAGCAGATCACAAACAAGACCTTCTCTTTCCGCACGTTCTCCCTCGGCTCCTCGTGTTGACACCGTGGGCATCTCGGGTGCGTAGATCAGCCATGGCGGCATTGCAGCCGTTTGAGCCGCTGTTCATGGCTGCATCGCGCTTGTGGCGTCGTTCTTTGCTTCGTGAAAAATATGGGCCTGCGGCCGCATGCGAACCAGGCCAAGCATGAGCACTCTCTCGTTTCTGCACAGCTCAGCCGGAACGACTTTCGAAAGATCCTCACGGATCTCCCCACGGGCGATGAAGGCGCTTCGTGGCTGGTGCGGCAAAGCTCTGGTTCCCGCAAGTTCATGCCCATCGACTCTGCCCGCATCCATGCGAACAGTAGTCTGGCTGAACATGGACTCGCCTAGGTCAACCCGGCCAAGACCATCGGGGTCACGCACCACGCACAGAACCCCATGTCTGTTCCCCCGAAGTACAAGCACGACGACCTCACGCCCGCCTTTGCGCCCAACCTCGAGCACCTCATGGGCAAGAACTGGGACTGGGTCCATGGGCACATACACGATGCCCAGCGTTACGTCGTCAACGAAACTGCGGTTGTGCTTATTCCCCGCGGCTATCACCTGTACGACAGCAGTTTCGAGAACAAGCGGTTCGACCCGGCCCTGCAAAACGAGATCTGAGATCCGAGTCATGGTCAGGAAGCACCTCATGATCCTGCAAACGCTGCCGGCCTTTCGGCCTGTTCTTTTCCCTGATTTCAACGGCGTCACCCACCCCGACCGCACCCCCAGGGAACACTACTTCCAGGCTTTGCCCCTGATCGAGGCCATGTTGTGCGACTTCCCCTAGACATCATGGTCGATGTCGTCTTGTCCACTAATGGACGCTCACACGGTCAAGGAGATTTTCGGGCGCGCTCCACTTCGCTCTTGACCAGATCGTAGAGCCGTCCTGGATCGGTCGAAGACAGCGGTTTTCCATTGACGAAGAAAGTCGGTGCGGCCCGAACTCCGATCGCCTTCAGGTCTGCGACGTCCTGCGCCAGCAAGACATCCACGGAGCCCGTGGCAATGTGTTTGCGTGCCCGCTCTACGTCAAGGCCTGCAGACTGCGCATGGCCCATGCACGATCGATGGCACGCGCGCCCTGGCCCGTCCACGCACGCTGGCCGTCCAGCAAGGCCTCGAGCATGGGTTCGAACTTCCCCTGCGCACGTGCCGCCTCAAGAATCTTCACCGATTCCACAGAAGATTCCCTGTGAAACGGCGTGTATCGAATCACCAGACGTGCCTCTCGCGGAAACGCCACAAGGATCTGTTTTACCTGGGGATGAAATGCCTTGCAGGCTTCGCATGCAGGATCGAAGAACTCCACGATGGTGACCGGCGCATCCGCGGCGCCAATGACTGGCGAGTGCGGCCGTACCATCGCACCGGCTTGCTCTGAGGCCACCAATGCTGCAACTTGCAGGGTGTGTCGCTGATAGAGCAAAACACCGGCAGCAAATACCACGAAGGCGGCCAGCGCCGAGAGAGTAACAAGGAAGCGGCGGTTCATTTTCGAGATTGGTACTCAATGATCGTCATGCCTTTTTCAAGCCTTCATTGCACTCAGTAAAGTCAGGATGTCTTCAGCGATCACGGCGGGCTCGGTGCCATAGCTGGAAAACAAGCGCACCCGACCTTCGGTGTCGAACACATATTTGCCCGCCGAGTGGTCCATCGTGTACGAAGCCGGTGTGCTGCCTTCGGCCTTGCGATAGTAGATCTTGAAACTGTCCGCCACGGCCTTGAGTTCAGCAGGCTCGGGACGCAAGGCCAGAAACGTCGGATCGAAGTTGGCCATGTACTCTTTGAGCAGCGGGAGTGTGTCGCGCTCAGGGTCTACCGTGATGAAGAGTACCTGCAGTTGTTTGCCTTGATCGCCCATGAGGCGCTTGACCTCGGCGAGGGTGGTCATGGAGGTGGGGCACACGTCGGGGCACTGTGTGAAACCGAAGAACACCACCACCGCTTTGCCACGGAAATCCGCCATGGTCCTCGCCTGACCGGTGTGGTCGGTCAGCTTCAGGTCTTGTGCAAAAGCTGCGCCAGTGATGTCCGTGCTCTTGAAAGTGGGGGGCTTGGGCGAACAACCGACCAGGAAACCGCCTCCGGCGAGCCATGCTGCACTCAACGTCAGGGCCGTGCGCCGGTTGAATGGGCGTGCGGGTGTCGTGTACTTCATTTCTTCGCCTTGGCCACTTCTTCGGCCACCAGCGCGGCCAGTTGTTCGGGGCCGAAGCTCGGCAAGCTGCGGCCGTTGATGAAGAAGGTGGGCGTCTTGGTGACTTGCAGCGCGGTGAGGTCTTCGATGTCTTGCTGCAGCAAGGACTGCATGCCGGGTTTCTCGATGTCCTGGCGCGCTTTGACGAGGTCCAGCCCTGCCTGCTCAGCTACCTTGAAAGCGGTCTCGATGTTGGGCTGGCCATGATCGGCCCAGGTGGGCTGCGCAGCCAGCACGGCTTCAAGCACCGTCTGGTACTTGCCCTGGCTCTTGGCCGACTCCAGGAGTTCGACCACCCGGTCCGAGCCTTGGTGGAACGGCGCGTAGCGAATCACGAGTCGCACGTCGTTGGGGTACTGGGCCATCAGGTTCTTGACGATGGGATAGAACGCGCGGCAGGTTTCGCAGGCCGGGTCAAAAAACTCGACGATGGTGACCGGCGCGCCTTGTGGGCCGAAAACCGGTGAGTGCATGCGCACCAGACGGGTCTGCTCGGCCTTGACCTGCACATCCTGCTCGTTCTGCACACGCTTCTGGTAGGCGTTCATGCCCAGGTAGAAGAACAGGGCAACGATGGCCACCAGGCCGATGACGGTGATTCTTTTGGCATTCATGAACGGGTCTTTCTCAAGTAAACGAAAAGCAGGATGACGATGGCGATGAAGGCCAGGAGGGACAGCCAGGGAATCTGGATGCCATTGAGGATTTCGAGACTCTGTTCGCTGCACGAAGGTCCAGTGCCACAAGGCACCCACCATTTCGGCACCCAACCGGCTACCAGGGCGGTGTGGTAGCCGGCCATGGCTGCACCACCCAGTGCCAGCGGCAGCGCATAGAGAGCTCCACGACGGTCTTCTGCGAAGGCCGCCATGCCCAGGACGAGCGCCAGCGGGAACATGAAGATGCGCTGATACCAGCAAAGCAAACAGGGAGTCATGCCCATGACTTCTCCGATGAAAAGTGCGCCCAGCGTAGCGGCCAAAGCAACACCCCAGGCGGCCATAAGCCAGAGCCAACTATGTTTCATGAGGGCACATCCTCGGGTGTTTTACGGGACGATGGGCGCGGCGGCGATTTCAGGGACGCGAAGCACCAGACCAGCATGGAGCAGACGATGAAGACATCGGCCAGGTTGAAGGCCGGCCAGTGAATGCTGCGCCAGTGAAAGTCGAGGAAGTCCACTACGGCACCGATCTGTGCGCGGTCCACGAGGTTGCCTCCCCCACCGCCCACCACGAACGCACCCACCCACCGATCCAGCGGCTCGGCTTGCCGGGCAAGACACACGACGGAGACGACACCGACCACCAGCACCGACACGCCGATGAAGAACCAGCGTTGCCAGCCACCCGCATCGGCCAGCAACGAAAAGGCCGCGCCAGTGTTGAGCACATGCACAAAGTTGAGCCACTCGGTCACCCGAACCGCTTCCCCGAGTGCCAGGGTGGTCGAGAAATACGACTTGCTGATTTGATCAACAAACAAGAGTACCGCGACGGCAGCAAGCCACGTCCATCGCGGGTTTCGCTGGGTCCAGCGAACGGTCATGAGAGAGTCCTTCCAAAACGATCCAGGGTCAACCACCGTGTGAAACGGCGGTCACTGAAGCCAGCGGATCGGGGAAGACGTGCGCGTCAGCGCATCAGGCGTATGCGTTCAAACCCGAACCACTCGGGTTGGGCCATCGTGGACGGTAGGGTCGCTCAATCCAGGGCAGCAAGAAGCGTTCAACGAGGTGCTCTGCCCGCTCGATACCAACAGGGACAGCCTTGGTCGCGGAAGTCGCCGTCAGAGCTGCAGCGCAATTCGCATGACAGGTTCCACAGTCAAGATCAAAGTCCAGGCCGTTGGTAGCCAGCTCTTCCATGCCCGACCCAGCCGAGGTGTGGGCGGGCTGATGGTGTTGGACCGGTGACTCCTGGGCGACCGCAACGTGGCCGCAGCATTCAGCCGCCATTGCTGCAGAAAACTGCAGCGGCAACAGTGTGAACATCAGCATGACCAGGAAAGCGCGCATGCGGCGGATTTTAAGCGGTGGGCATTCAGTGGTCGCTTGCACGGGCAATCAAATCGGCCAGTTCCGGGCGCACCGGCAGCGGCTCGAAGGCACTAACTGTGGATCGACCAGGGTTGCCTAACGGCAAGCGCCCGCTCAGGTGACCCAAAGGCACCAATGCCAGCCTGAGCATCTGGCCGGCAGCCTCGGGCCAGTCGCGTGTGCGCAAGGACAGGCCCAGCATATGCGCGTGCGTCTGCAAATGGGGCCTCAGGTGGAGCTGTCCCACGATATGGGCCGCCTCCAGATACAGCCAGGCCTGCGCGGTGGAGCAAGCGGACTTCGCTTCGTGCATCAAGCGAGCATGCGTGGCAGCATCGAATCGGCGTTCAGCCTGCGGGTCAGTGAACGTGGCCATGAAGGTCTCCTTCAGCGCGGCTTCACAGAGTGCGTACTTTGCCGGCCGAAGCAGCGCCTAACCACCGTGCAGGGCCAGCGCAGCCATCAGGCGGGTCACGATGTGACGCGGCGCAGCAGGCGCAAGCCATTGCCCACCACGAGGAGGCTGGCGCCCATGTCGGCGAACACCGCCATCCACATTGTTGCGCTGCCAAACACTGCCAGCACGAAAAAGACTGCCTTGATGGCGAGCGCCAAGCTGATGTTCTGCCACAGGATTGCATGTGTGCGCCGGCTCAGTTGGATCGTTTCTGCGATGCGCCCGAGGTTGTCGTTCATGATCACGACATCGGCCGCTTCCATCGCCGTGTCCGTGCCGGCCCCCCCCATGGCAAAGCCAATGTCGGCCTGGGCCAATGCCGGGGCATCGTTGATGCCGTCGCCGGTCATGGCGGTCGGGCCGTAGCGCTCGCGCATCTCTTTGATCGCCGAGAGCTTGTCTTCCGGCAGCAGCCCGCCGCGCGCATCGTCGATGCCCGACTCGCGTGCCACCGCCTGCGCGGTCGCCGTGTTGTCGCCCGTCAGCATGACCGGGGTGACACCCAATTGCTTGAGCTGCGCCACCGCCGCCACCGAGCTGGCCTTGATGGTGTCGGCCACGGCGAACAGGCCGAGCACACCGGTGTCGTCCGCCAGCAAGGTGACGGTGCGACCTTCAGCTTCATGGGCCATCAGCTCGGCATCGAGCTGTTCGTTGGACTGGTTGCGTTCGCGGATGAGGCGGTGGTTGCCCAGAACCATGGCCTTGCCATCCACCGTGCCTTCAACGCCACGACCCAGCAATGCCTTGAACCGCTCGACATCCGCCGCACCGCCTTCGATGCCCGCCGCAATGGATCTGGACACGGGGTGGTCAGAGCGGGCGGCGAGGCTTTTGGCCCAGCGCTGTGCTTGACCCTCGTCGGTTTGCCCCCATGCCTTGAAGACCACCAGTTTCGGCTTGCCCTCGGTCAGCGTGCCGGTCTTGTCCAGGGCCACGGCCTTGAGCAGGCGGGCATCTTCGAGGTAAGTGCCACCTTTGATCAGAATGCCGCGGCGTGCGGCGGCGGCGAGGCCGCTCACCACGGTCACCGGCGTCGAGATCACCAGGGCGCAAGGGCATGCGATCACCAGCAGCACCAGCGCCTTGTAGATGGCGCTCAGCCATTCCCAGTCGAGCAGCAAGGGCGGCAGCACGGCGACCGCCAATGCCATCGCGAAGACGGCTGGTGTGTAGATGGCCGCGAAACGGTCGACAAAACGCTGCATCGGCGCGCGGGTGCCTTGTGCTTCCTCCACGGCGTGGATGATGCGCGCCAGGGTGGAATTGCTGGACGCGGCGGTCACACGAAATTCAAGCTCGCCGTTTTCGTTGATCGTTCCCGCGAACACCTGGCTGCCCGGCTCCTTGTCGACCGGAATGCTCTCGCCCGTGACCGGGGCCTGGTTGATGCTGCTGTTGCCCTTGGTCACCACGCCGTCGAACGCGACGCGCTCGCCAGGCTTGACCCGCGCGATGGCATTCAGCGCCACCTCGGTGGCCTTGACGCGGTTCCAGCTTCCGTCTGGCTGCAGGATTTCCGCGTCGTCGGGTGCCAGGTCCACGAGGCCCTTGATGGCATTGCGTGCGCGGTCCACGGCGCGGGCCTCGATGAGTTCCGCAATGGCGTACAGCGCCATCACCATCGCGGCTTCGGGCCACTGGCCGATGATGAACGCCCCCGTGACCGCGACCGACATGAGGGCATTGATGTTGAGCTTGCCGTGCCGCAGCGCGTTCAACCCCTTGGTGTAGGTTTCAAGACCTGCCAGCCCGATCGCGGCGGCAGCGACCACCATGCCCAGCACGGTCCAGACCATGGTGTCCGGGGCGAAGTAGGAGATGACTTCCGCGACCGTCGCGAAGACCAGCGCGGCGGCGTAGCGCGCGTAGCTGGCACCGGGCGCATGGTCATGTGTGTGGTCGTGATCGTGGTCGTCCGTGCTCGCTGCGGTCGACGCCGTCAGGGTCTCGGGCTTGAAGCCGGCCTTGCGGATGGCGGCCAGGGCGGCGGTGACGGCACCGTCGGCGCCATCGATCCGCAGCGTCCTCTGGTTCAGCCGAAAGTGCAAACCACGGATGCCGGGGATGGGCTCAACCACCCGGCGGATTTCGGACTCTTCGACGGTGCAGTCCATCGTGGAGATGCGGAAGGTGTTTGGGGCCACCGGCGCGCTGTCTGCCGACTCAATACATGCCAGAGCGGGCGGCGCGCAACACTCAGCCGAACCAACGCCCTTCGCAATGGTCGCGCAGCAATCCGACATGGGGAGATTGACAGGTTGGGCGGGCGCAACAGAAGCGGGCAGGCAACCTGCAGTGCCGCAGCAGGACTCCATGGATGCTTGCTCAAGCGTGTGTTTGGTCATGAGATTTTTCGCTTTCTGGAAGGTATTGAACACCCTGTACCCGCTACGGAGTCAAGCGATCCCAACGGCGCGGACAGGGAGGACGTAAAAGGGGCGATTCGCGAGATCAAGGCCAAGCACCAGAGCGTCAATTCGGTCTTCGATCTTGGGAATTTTCAGAAAAGTAGCGCCAAACCGGATGTTCCGGGTGGACACGCGTGGTTGTCCCAGCGTTGACCGACTGAGCAAAGGATGGCACCGCCCTGTCGTCCACGCGTGGCGGCAAGATGGCTTCGCACATGTATACACACGATGGCATTGGTAGGAACGATTGAAGGACCCGCGCGTCTTTCGAGGTGAGAAAGCCTCCTTATCGGCACGACGCTGCGGGTAGCCGCATCAGCAACGACGAGGCAGCCCGTAGTTCTGTCCTCGGCCCCCCTGCAGGCATGCTGGGCGGTGAAAACTCCTCCGGTTTCGAGGTGGACCTGCGCCACGCCTTCTTAGCCGATTCCCCGGTTCTCGGGGTGACCTCGGGTTCTCTTCGTACGCGGATTAGCCAGTATGGCGCGTCTGCGTGCTTTTTCGCGTGCGCAAGTGATGAACTCTCTTTCTTCCAATGCAACATGACGGATTTGTCATTCTTCGATCGCGATGCTGTGAGAGTCTGATATTTAAAGTTGGTGTCGGTTCTTGCAGGCAACCCTGCCTAGCTCAAGGGTCCGTTTCAATCACATATGAGGTTCCAAATGAAAGCACTTTCAACACTCCGTATCGCAGCAATCGCAGTCGCATTCACCAGCTCTTTGGGGGCAGTGTCTGCAGCCGAAACGTTCCGCAATGGTCAGTCCGTTCAAGGCCAATCGGCCAGCGCGGACGCTGGCTCAAGAATTGTGGACGTTGAAGCAACCAAGTTCGCCAACGTGAAGTACGGGGAAACTGTCTCTTTTGTAGGCGCGGGCGGCAAGAAATTTTCTTGGACCTTCAATGGTCTCGATGGTCGGTCCTGGGATCTTGCCCAATTCGCGCCTGCCGGCTTCACGAGCAAGGACTATCGTGTTTACGTGACCAAGAATCCGATGTATCGCCGTTGACTGGTGATTGCCAGTACCGGCTCGTGAGCCCAGAGCTCCAGTTCATGTCCACGCACCGGTGAGACGGGTAGCAGTGAAGGTGGCTTGCACGTGGCCAATAACCACCTTCCGCACGCGCCGCTCTGGGCCTAGGGGCCAGCCTGCGCTGTATTTTCTAAAAGCGCATCCCCTTCGGGTTCGGGCTGAACTCACCCTGTCGAAAAAACCCTGCTAGGCCCCGAAGTGCAACAGACCTCTGTCAGCCGAATTACATGTTTGTCACATTCCAGATTGAAGAACTTCACGTGCCAAACTGCCGGCCCTTAGAGACGGTCTCCGTATGAAAATTCTTATCGTTGAAGACGAGGCCCATACGGGCGAGTACCTCAAGCAAGGCCTGAGAGAAGCAGGGTACTACACCGAGTTGATGCGGGATGGTGTTGACGGTTTGCACGAGGCTACGGAGGGTGACTACGACCTGATGCTACTGGATGTGAATTTGCCTGGAATTGACGGATGGTCGGTGCTTCGCTCACTGCGGAGAAAGAAGCCTCATCTGCCGGTGCTGTACCTTACGGCGAGAGACAGTATTGAAGACCGCGTCAAAGGCCTTGAATTGGGAGCAGATGACTACCTTGTCAAGCCGTTTTCGTTCTCCGAGCTTCTCGCACGCATAAAGACGGTGCTGCGCAGAGGTACTCAGTCGCAGGAGTCCACAATGCTCCAAGTGGCCGATTTGCAGTTAGACCTCGTGCGAAGAAGGGCCAGCAGGGCGGGTCGCCGCCTGGACCTGACGGCGAAGGAATTCGGACTACTCGAGCTCTTCATGCGGCGCCGAGGGGAGGTTCTCCCACGCACTTTGATAGCTTCGCTGATGTGGGACATCAACTTCGACAGCGAGAGCAATGTGATTGTTGTCGCGGTGGGGCGGCTCCGGTCAAAAATCGATGACGCGTTCGATGCCAAGCTTCTTAGAACAGTCCGTGGCATGGGCTACGTGCTCGACGAACCCGAGCCCTGAAAGCGTTTGAGAACCATGTCGTTAACTGCTCGATTGACGATTCTGTTCGCCTGCGTGCTGACGGTAGTCCTGGCAGGGTTCTCGTGGCTAGTTTTTAGAGAAACAAGCAGCCGGTTCCACGAGCTGGACGAGCTGCTGCTGCAGGGCAAAGTTCAGCTCGTCGCTGAAGCGGCGCGAAACAGCCGGTCGGAGGATGAGCTGAGGGGGTGGCTTGCGACAAGCATGCCCGGGCATGCCGGGCTCTACGTCAAGGTACTCAGCGACAATGGTGACCTATTTGAACATCGAGACTTGCAATTGCCAGCGGGCCTGGCAGAAGAGTTCGCCGGTGCCGGGGAGGCCAAAGACTGGCGAAGAACAGCTCACAGCTTTCATGCCAAACGCTTTGAGGTCAGTCTTGGCGGGGACGTCTCAAAGAAGCTCTCGGTGATTGCCGCAGTAGACACGCGCCAGCACACAGACTTTCTTGACGTGTTGTCCATGAAGACTTTGGGGTATGTGTGCTTCGCAGTAATAGTGGGCACGATGCTGGGCTGGCTAGCAAGCCGAGGCGGCCTACAGCCGCTTACTACGATGAAAGCAAGAGCCGAGCGAATAAACGCCAATAGGCTATCGGAGCGCATCTCGGCACAGAGCTGGCCAAAGGAGATGCGGGAACTTGCTAACTCATTGAACGGCTTGCTGGATCGCCTCCAAAGCGACTTTGACCGCCTGAGCGCGTTCTCGGCAAATCTAGCGCACGAGATGCGAACGCCGGTCAGCAGCCTTCTGACCGTCGCGCAAGTCACGCTAGCTCAAGCACGAACCAGTGACGAGTACCGAAGCACGATTGAGACGATATCGGAAGAACTGCAAGACCAAGCGCGAACTATCTCGGACATGCTCTTCCTGGCGCGAACGGAGAATATGCACGCTCTGCCATCTGTCCAAATGGTCGAACTCGACGTAGAGTCTCAATCGTTGGTTGATTTCTATGACGTTACGGCAAGCGAAAAGGCGCTGAACTTTGCAGTAAGGGGCTACGCCCGAGTGCAAGGTGACCGTCTGATGATTCGTCGAGCTATCAGCAATCTGTTGTCAAATGCAGTGAAGTATGCGCACCCCGCGTCCACCATCGATATCAGCATCAACACAGCTGAAGGTAAGGCAAGTCTGGCGATTACCAACAAGGGAGAAGAGATTCCCGTTGCCTTTCAAGCGTCGCTCTTTGACCGCTTTGTACGACTCTCTTCGCCGAGCGTGAAAGATGCTGGGGGGCTGGGCCTTGGCCTTGCTATCACCAAAGCCATCATGAGAGCCCACCACGGGCATGTGAAACTGAGGTCCCTGGCTGGGGCCAACACCTTTGTGCTCGAATTTGACAAGGTGATGTCCCCATCGCACTAGGTGAACTTGCCTCAGTTGTTGCTATGGTCTTTGCTTAGAAGATAGTCCATGCGGGCCACTTCGTTGCTCGTGACGGAGATTGAGCGACCATTTTCGGCCTCCAGAACTTCGCCCTTCTTCAAATACACGGCGGTACCTACCCGGCTCTCCTTGCCCATCTTTCCGTCAGGGAAGATGTAGAGACTGCCTCCGTCCTTGAGTGGAATGATTTCCTTGGCGGCTTCGACTGCAGCGTGTCCGGCGAAGACGGAGGTGGAGGCAAGAGCAAGAGCCATGACGGCAAGTTTCGTTTTCATATGTGTTCCTTCATTGAATGCCCGAACAGCACGATTGCTTCGGAGTACCTGCGTACCCCTCGAAGCTACTCAGATGGCCGTGACGAAAGCGCTGCCTGAGCATTACTTTTTTGTCAGAACAGGGCGTTCAGTTTGCAATCGCGGTTCGCAAGGTGTGTCGTACCCCTTGCGCCCAGCTTGATCCCTGTCGCAGTGAAGTGAGGGTCGATGTAGGAACTTGTGCGAAAAACATGGACTCATCCACCCCGCTGCGGTCAAGTCGGTATCGAAGCTTCTGCGACCGCTGTCGCTGCTCGGCGTTGGACAGCACTGGGCCCTCACCTGCGAGTCGGAAGAACTCGGCAGACTCTCGTAAGCAGTCGACAAATTGACCCTTTAGCGCCGGTATGGCTCGGCCGAACCTATTTCTCTGGTTGCGGTCTGCAGCTCCGCTTGAAACAACCAGACCCCAAGACCTTACGCCGGACACAACGTCTACGCACGTTGCTTCAGCTTTGGTCAATCCAAAATGCCTTGAGACGCGCAAACGATGTGCGACCCACGGGTCGATTTTCTGCAGTTCCTCAATGACATGTATAGCGTCGCCGTCGGTTCCTTGCACGGGAAGAACGAACGACTGCAGCAGGCTTTTCGCAATGGCGTCATCTTGGGCTGCAGCTTGCGACATCCAGTGAAGCCCAAGTTCCTGCTCTGCGATTCCAGCAGCTGATTTGAGAATCATGGCACCAAGCTGGCGTTGCGCATTGGCGTTGCCACTGGCTGCAGCTTTCTCAAGAAAGAAAAGCGCTGCCTGAGGATTTGCGACGGAGCCATGGCCGTCGGAGTGAACTCGGTATAGAAGCAGCCAGGCCTCACTTAGACCCGCGTCCGCCGCACGAAGTAGTAGCGCGGTACCCCCTCGAAGATTTCGCCTGGGCACAAGACTCTCGTAGGACGCAAATGCGGTGTCTATGCCGCAAAATGCGCGACCCAAAAGCAACGCTGCTTCGGCGTTCCTCCGGGCGACACAGTCCTCCAGAATGGCATGTAGCGTCGCACTGTCAAGTTCGGGAAGAGACACCTGATTGCTTTGCAGGAAGACAAGGGAGCCGCAAACGGCATCGCACAGCTCAGAGCCTCGTTCCAAGGGTAGCGCGATAGCGAACTTGAGCAGTCGAATGACGAGTGCAGAATCAACTGAACGTTTGGCCTCGAAGAGCGCGTGCGCAACGGTGCCCTCTGTCGCGATGTCGGGCTCCTCGACTAGCGCTTTTAATGCCGATAAGAGACGGTTTTCATCACAGTTCTTGTAAGCGTTTAGAGCCTTTGAGGCTGTCGCACTCCCCAAGGTTTCGGCTCGCTCCCATAGCTCAAGAGCAAGCTCGTCATCCTCTTGCGTCAAACCACGCCATACCCCCAGCTTGAGGCCAGCGGGTGATGAACCAGCACTTGCAGCGGCAAACAGTATTGAGACTAGGTCGCGCCGGACGAGGTCGCTCAACGAAAGGCCTTCCGCAATGATTCTGGCGGAGCGCTCCGAGGTGGAAAGCGCTGGATGGGACAGGTACTTAAGGCCTAAGTCGGTGTACCGTGGAAACCCTTGTACACCCTGCAAGTAGCGTTGCCCAACCTCGCATAGCGCATCCAAATCGCCTTGTCTCGCAAGGGCCAGCAGTTGAACGTCTTGACGTCGCATGTTCTCCAGAACCTCGATAGAAACCTGTGGGGGAATCTATCGAGATGCTGGTTTCCACGAGCTTTCGCCCTGATGACGATGTCGTCACCAAATTGTTATTTTGATGAAAGAGACTTCCCGTACGTACTGACGGAAAAACACAACGCCGGAAGGATGGTCTGGGTTGGTGCGTGCGACCAGAGCAACGGGTTTCACGTGTTTTCAGGCAAATCACTAGCGAATTTTCAAAAACTTGACATGAGGGGGGCGTTCATGCGTAGAAGTGCTCATAGTCACGGGTACGCACCGTCGTTATGTGCTTGGTCAGACATCCATCAATTTTGGCTGTACGCCTTCGGTGACATGTTGACTAACATGCGAGGTGCGATTCGTCCCCCAACTAGTCTCTAAATAGAGCTATCAGCGTAAAGGAAATCTCATGAACAAGACGAATCGTTCGGCACTGGCCGTGCTCGCCCTCCTCGGGACCACTGCCGCCTTTGCCCAAAGCAGCGTGACGCTGTACGGCCGTGTTAATACCACGGTGGAACGCCAAGACGTGGGTGGCGTGAAGACCACGGTTGTGGCCAACAACAACTCGCGCTTTGGCTTCAAGGGCGTTGAGGATCTCGGTGGCGGTCTGACTGCTGGCTTCCAGCTGGAAAGCGGTTTCCAGTCGGACACCGGCGTTGGCAGTGGTGCGCTTTTCGGTCGCCACAGCGAAGTGAACCTGTCGGGCGGATTCGGTACCGTTCGCCTGGGCAACTTCTTCCCCGCCTCGTACTACGCGTCTGCTGACTATGTCAGCATGCACAACCACGACACGGGGTCCTCGTCTGACGCCCTGTACTACGACCCGGTGTGGTTCGGCGGTCCCGGCACTGGCAACAAGATTGCCTACCGCACCCCCAACTTCGGTGGCTTCACTGCGGAAGGTTCTGTTGTGCTGCATGAGCAAGCACCCGGTACCGGCGGCAAGAACGGCTATGACTTTGCTGCCAACTACGCCATGGGCGCACTGGACCTTGGCGCAGGCTACAGTGCCATTGACAGCAACAAGCAGTTCTCCTTGCGCGCCTTGTATTCCTTCGGCCAATTCACCCTTGGTGGCTACTATCAGCGCAACAAGGACGCAAACCAGCTGCTGGCTACGGGAGCCGGAACGCGCAACAATCTGCGCTTGGCTGCGGCCTACAGCGTTGGCGCTTCGGAGTTTCACGTGAACGTGGGCCGTGCAGGCGAATACGAGAACATCGCCGACAGCGACGCTACGCAATACACGTTGGGCTACAACTACAACCTGAGCAAGCGCACGAAGGTCTACGGTTACTACACCCGCGTGAACAACAGCACCAACGCGACCTATATGACCGGCACCGCTGGTGCCGATTTCAGCTCCGTTGCAGTGGGTATTCGCCACAACTTCTAAGCTGCTCGCGCTCTCGGCAGCCTCGCTGCCCGAGAGTTAGCTTTTGAAGAATGAGGCCTCGCGTTCCTTCAAGGATGCGAGGCCCTTTGTCTTTTGGCCCCACGGCCACAAGCCGCATGTGGGATTCCATAAATGAATAGCAACGCCTTCTTTACCGGTGGCGTGAAGTCCATTGGGCGTTTGCCACACAGGTGTCACGTGACGCCCCGCTTCGGTACACTTCCTCATGTCCCATCTGAAGGCGTCGGCCCGCAAGAGCTAGGTGGTTTTGCCTCTCGCGTCTGGCGCGAAGAGTGACATCGATGCGCAAATCGACCTTCCCTCCGACAGCGCTAGCTCCTGGCTACTTCAGGTGGAGGTACCTCTTGAAGAGCGGTGCTCAAGAGTCGCACCAGCAGGCGCCCACCAAGCAATCGCGGAGCACGCCACCCACGACCACCATTTTTTGGACTCGAGGCACATGAAGTTGTTGGTGATTGAGGATGAAGTGAAACTGGCGGAGTACCTTCGGAAAGGCCTCCAGGAAGCTGGTTTCGTGGTGGACCTTGCGCACAATGGCATCGATGGCTTGCATCTCGCAATGGAGTCCGACTACGACCTTATCGTGCTAGACGGCATGCTTCCCGGCATCGACGGGCTTGGCTTGTTGGCCGCGTTGCGTCAGACCAAGCGCACGAGGGTCTTGATGCTGACTGCGAGAATAAAGGTCGAAGACCGAGTGCGCGGCCTGAACACAGGTGCAGATGACTACATGGTCAAGCCGTTTGCATTTTCTGAACTCGCTGCCAGGATTCAGGCATTGCTGAGACGAGAACAGACAGGAGCGGGAGCTGAGCAGCCCACGGTGCTTAGTGTGGCTGACCTAGAGGTTGATCTGGTCGGTCGTAAGGTGTCTCGCCGAGGGCAAAAGATTCTCCTGACATCTCAAGAGTTCAGCCTTCTTTCCTTGCTCCTACGACGACAGGGCCAGGTACTTTCGAGAACTGAAATTGCCTCGCAAGTGTGGGACATGAACTTCGACAGCAACACAAATGTGGTGGACGCTGCAGTCCGACGCTTGCGCACCAAAGTGGATGTGCCGTTTGACAGCCCCTTGATCCACACGGTTCGCGGCGTTGGCTACATCCTGGAACCCCGACAAGAATGAATCGGAACAGCGCAAATTCGCTAGGACGACGGCTGTCCGCCTGGCTTGCGTGGCAAAGCTTGGGTGGGCTGCTAATCGTGTGTGCAACGGTGTACGGAGCCACACACTATGCGTTCAAGGCGCGGCAGCTTGAGGAATTGGACCAGAAACGGGCGCTGCTGACATATCTTGCCTCCGAGGCCGCGCGCAACGGCAATGAAGTCAAGCTCAAGCATGAGCTTGACGACTTCATGGTTGGCCATCCCCAACTTGGGCTTTCTGTCGCACAGACAGATGGAGCAATTTTTCACCAGAAGCTGCTGCCACCGTCGAGGCATGAGCGACGAAGGATTCAGTTCAACCTCGACTCCCCGAAGCTAGGTCAGCAAATGCTTCGCACGGAGTTGTCGCTGGATGTAAGTGGCGATGCGCTGGTGTTGCGGCGCATCGCGTGGATTCTCTTTGGGTCGGCAGTGGGAGGAGTACTGCTGATTTCCTTTGGCGGATTTCTCCTGGTGTGGCTTGGATTGCGGCCTTTGCGCGAACTCTCGGCACAGGTGAAAGTGCTCACAGCAGGGACGCTGCACCTCCGACTGGATGGTTCAAGACAGCCTGACGAGCTCGCTCCGTTGATTGCGCAGTTCAACGATTTGTTGGCCCGTCTCGACCAGTCTTACGAACAAATGGAGGGCTTCAACGCTGACGTCGCCCACGAGTTGTTGACGCCGCTGACGACATTGATGAGCGGTGCTGAACTGGCGATGAACTCATCCAAGAGCCTGGACGAGATACGTGAGTTGCTCGGTTCGAATCTGGAGGATCTGCAGCGAATCGCTGGAATAGTGCACGACATGCTGTTTCTCTCGCAAGCAGATAGGGGGGCGGCTGCGCGTCGCACATCAACTACCAGCCTCGCGGCAGTCGTACGGCGTGTTGCCGAGTATCACGAAGCTACCCTCGATGATGCTGAACTAACCCTTGAGGTGAAGGGGGACGTCGATGGCGAGTTCGACCTGCAGCTGTTGCAGCGCGCGTTCTCCAACCTGGTTAGCAATGCCACTCGCTACGCCACAAAGGGCTCGAGCATAGTAGTGAGGATTGAACCCGATGCTTTCGAGCAGGTGACGGTTCTTGTCGAAAATCGCGGAGCCCCGGTTGACACCCAGACCCTCTCTAGGATGTTTGACCGGTTCTTTCGAGCCGATGCATCACGCAGCGGAGCTAGCAAGAATCACGGTCTCGGTCTCTCAATTGTTGCGGCCATCGCGCGTATGCATGGCGGCACGACCATGGCTGCATCGAGCCACGGAATCACCAGCGTGGGCATCCGTCTGAAGCGATTCGCTAAGTAGGTCGACAACCGATTTTCCACATCGGTGTGGGCAATCTCACGAGCGCCTTTGCCCGGCAACCTGTACAGCGTACTCGCGTTTCAGCCTCGCTTTCAAATATGACTGATTTGTCATTTTGATGACTTCATGTTGTTGAGGACCAACTCATACAGTGCTTCTCAGTGCCGAAACGGCAACTGTCGCCTCACACGAGAGGCTTTCTAAATCACTTATGAGGTCCTACATGTCCAAAATCCATACTTTCCGACAAGCTGCCTTCGCAGTCTCCATTGCCGCCACCCTGGCCAGCGCTTCGGCTGCAGGCATTTCCAGCAAAGAGCAGGCGCTGATTGGCCAACCCGCTCCTGCTACGGCATCGGCACGTGTCATCGACCTGAGTGCGTCCAGCTACGCGAACGTCTCCTACGGTGAGACAGTCGTCTTTCGCGGCAATGGGGGCAACCAGTTCACATGGACGTTCAACGGTGTTGGTGGCCGTTCCTGGGACCTTGCCAAGATTGCCCCGGCCGGCTTCTCCGACAAGCAGTTCCGAGTCTTCGTGAGTCGTAATCCGCTGTATCGCAGCTGAGCCTTCATCGCTCGTAGTGGGCGACTCCGCGCTGCCGGGATGGGGATTGCCACGACAGGCGCTTGGAGTACACGGGCTACACACGCATGGTGTGTGGCCCGTTTTACTTTTTGTCGCCGCCCTTGTATGTCAGAAGGCGCAGTGCGTTGAAGACGACCAAGAGCGTCGAACCCTCATGAACGGCAACGGCTGCTCCAATGCCAAGACCCATGATGGTCGCGGGGACCAAAACCGCCACGATGCCAAGACTCACGAAGACGTTCTGACGAATCACCGAACGCGTGTGACGGCTTAAGCCTACGGCGAAAGGAAGGTTTCTCAAGTCGTCGGCCATTAGCGCCACGTCGGCGGTCTCCAGTGCCACATCTGAGCCTGCAGCACCCATGGCGATGCCTACGGTTGCGTTGGCCATAGCGGGCGCGTCATTGACACCATCGCCCACCATTGCCACCTTCGTTTCCTCACGAAGCTTGCGAATCGCCTCGACCTTGTCCTCGGGCATTAAGTCACCCCAGGCCTCATCGAGCCCTACCTCACTGGCAACTGCTTCTGCCACCTTCTTGTGGTCCCCGGAAATCATAATCATGCGGGTGATGCCGAGCTCTCGAAGCTGCTTCAGTGCGTCACGTGCGCCTTCGCGTGGGGTATCAAGAAGTCCGATGGCGCCGAGATCCCGCTCACCCTTGCGCACAACCATGGATGTTCGGCCTGCTTCACGCAGATTTTCAATGGCTGACGCGGCCGAAGCACCCAGGGGGGCGATGCCATCGCTTCCAAAGAGTTCTGCCTTGCCAATCCAGACTGTCTCCCCGCCCACAGTGGCAGTCACCCCGCGTCCAATCAAGTTCTCGAGATTGCTTGCGTTTGGGATGGGTTGCTGCCCCAAGCGCTCACGACCATCCTTCGCTATCGCAGCAGCAAGCGGATGGTCGCTCAAGGACTCGACTGCGACCGCTACAGCGAGCAGTTCCGTTTCGGTGACACCTTCCGCTGTCACCACATCGGTGATTCGCGGTCGACCTTCCGTCAGTGTGCCGGTCTTGTCAAATGCCATTGCGTTGAGGGAGCCGAGCTCTTCAAGAGGAGCGCCACCCTTTATCAGAACGCCGCCTCGTGCTGCGCGAGCAATACCTGAAAGAACCGCGCTGGGCGTCGCAATGGCCAAGGCACATGGGCTGGCAGCCACAAGAACTGCCATGGCGCGATAAAAGCTATCGCGGAACGGCTCGTCCACGACTACCCATGCAAACAAGAGCAGGAACGCCAGCAACAGAACAGCGGGCACAAAAATGCGTTCGAACTGGTCCGTGAATCGCTGCGTCGGAGACTTGCGCGTCTCTGCTTCGCTGACCATCTTGACCACTCGGGCCAGGGTCGAATCAGTGGAGCGTCGCGTCACCTCAATTTCGATGGCATGTGCGCCGTTGATGGTGCCTGAGAAAACGCGGGAGGCTGCTTCGATGGCATCGGGTCTCGAGCGAGCGAGGGCCGCATCATCGACCGGCCGCTTATCGACAGGCATGCTCTCGCCAGTGACAGGCGCCTGGTTGATGCTTGTTGTGCCAACCAGAATAAATCCATCGGCGGGAAGGCGCTCATTTGGCCTCACCAAAACGACGTCACCCACCACGAGGTCTTCCACCGCAATCTCAGATGTCTGCCCATCGCGGCGAACGGTGGCCGTGTCTGGCGCTAGTTCTGCCAGTGCCTCAATGGCGCGCTTTGCCCGACCCATGGCATAGCTTTCAAGTGCGTGGCCCAGGCTGAACAGAAACAGAAGAAGCGCGCCCTCTGCCCATGACCCGAGAGCAGCTGCGCCGGCAGCCGCGACCAACATCAGGGTGTCAATCTCGAAGCGCTTGCGTCGAAGGTTATCGATGGCTTCTCGCAATGTATAGAAGCCGCCAAAGAAGTACGCAGCGACGTAACAAGCAAGTGGAAACCAGGATGGCGCGCCCGTGAGTAACTTCTCCGTGACGGCTCCCGCACCGAGCAGCGCTCCGCAAATCAGCGCGAAGATCATTTCGCTGTTCGCGCCGAACACGCCACCATGCTGGTGCCCTTCGTGTCCGCCGGAAGCATGTTTGTGGTCACCGTGGTCGTGGCTATGCGCGCTATGGTCTTCCTCCGCCTCGCGCGGATTCGTTCCAAGGCTTGAGAGTTCGGCCCGTATTACTTCTTCCGAGGTCTTCTCGCGGTCGAACTCGATGTGCAGGAGCCCTGAAGCATTGGTGTTAGCTTCAAGAACCCCCTCCATCTTCTGCAGACGGTCGGCCACGGACCCGGCCTTCCTTTGATGGTTAACCCCGTCAAGTTGCCACTGCAGGTGGCCGAAGCGGCTAGAGATTTCTGCGCCTGCTGCTTTCGCAAGTTCACGAATGCGCGTTAACGAAAACTGGTCCGGGTCATAGTGAATGCATAGCTGCGGCGGCTTTTCTGCGGCGCCAGGCCGCACGTGCACTTCGTCAACGCCTGGCCGATTGCGCAGCAGCTGTTGCAGCCGCTCAACGCAGGCATCTGCTTCGCCAGGAATGCTCGGCAGAAGAACAGGGAGGTCGACGCGAAGCTTTTCAGACATGACGTGATGGTCGCTCTATACGACTGAGTTGAAGAGAAAAGAGCTGAACTTTTCTCGCAGAAGGTGTGCGAGGAAGCTCGTGAACGCTTGATTCTTGAACGGCTGACACGTGCACCGAAAACATATCGCAAAAGTCATGTTCGCGTCACATTCACGTTAGATAATTTTTATCCATGGTGCAAAGCTCGCCAGAGGTGTTTTCGTCCTCGTTTTGTCACATTGCGTCGGTCTAATCAGTTGTGTCAGCCCGACTTGGGTTGTCGTTCCACCGAGTCCTTGCGATGTAGGTCGCATCGGAACACGGTCCAACTCAACTGCACAGCAATAGACGACATGAAACACTCTCTCATCGCCCTTTCGATTCTCGCGACCACTGCAGGGGCGTTTGCGCAAAGCAGCACTACTCTCTTCGGTGTTGTCGACGCATCTGTGACGCGACTGTCCAGCGACAGCGCAAGCGTCACGGGACTCTCCAGTGGTGAACAATCTAGCAGCCGTCTTGGTTTTCGTGGACTGGAAGACCTCGGCGGAGGTCTCAAGGCCAGCTTCTGGCTTGAAGGCAGCGTTGCCGTTGACAACGGCGGTACAACATTTCGCTTTGACCGTCGCTCCACTGTTGGCTTGATTGGCGGGTTTGGCGAGGTTCGACTTGGCCGGGACAAGCTCGCGTCCTATCTGAACGTCGAGACCTTTGACCCGTTCGGCGACATTGGAGTGGCTGGCAACGGCGCTAACAACATGCTCGGCAACGCAACGGTCGCCGCTGGCACGCAAGAGGGTAGCCACTCCAAGCGCGCAAGCAATATCGTCTCGTATCTGACGCCCAAGATGGGTGGCTTCCATGGCCAGGTGCAATACGGCTTCGGCGAGCGAGCCAGCAGCGAGCCGAACAACAGCCGAGGCAATTTCGTCTCCGCACGCGTGGGATATCAATCGAACCCGCTCGACATCGCGTTGGGCTATGCACAGTTGAAGGGTGGCACTGCTATCCAGGAAGTGACCTACAAAGCGGTCAACTTGGGCGCTTCTTACGACCTCGGATTCGTGAAGCCGATGGTGCTGATTGCGACCGAACGTGGCGCCGGGCGCGGTGTCAATGCGTATACCTTGGGCGCGTCGGCCCCCGTCGGACAGGCGGGTGAGTTCCGTGTCGGCTATACACGCTTCAGCACCCGCAACCAGGTCGAGGCCGATTCCTCGAAGTTGGGTCTCGGCTACATCCACAAGCTGTCCAAGCGCACTGTGGTCTACGGCCTGCTCGCACGAGTGAGCAACGACAGCAACGCGAATCGCGGCTTCGCAGTCTCCTCGTCTTCCCTGGCGTCTCCGCTCATCGCCGCCGGCGACAGCGCAACCGGATACTCCATCGGCGTGCGTCACTCGTTCTGACAAAAAGAGCCGCAGCACGGATGTGGGTCTGTGCAGCGGCGTATAAAGTGCTCCCCGTGGAATTGGCCCAAGAGCTTTGCGGCTCTTGGGCCTTTTTTCGTTGGGGATTCCGCGAAGGTTTGGTTGCGGCCTACTAACGCGCAATCAACTCATGAAAGTTACATCTTCTTCGTGAACATCATGACCAGCGTGTTTGCGTTCACAGATTTTCCATCTGCCTTGCCGAGGAATGAGTTCTTCTTGGTTGCACCGACCATGGCGCCTGACACTGAGAAGCCATCGCCAAGGTCATAGACAGCGCCAACGCTGTAGTCGACATAGTTGGGCAGGGTAATGTCGCTGCTGTACGAGGTGTAGCCCAGCGATGCCTTCAAGGTCCACTTGGGATGGATCTCTTGAGCGTAGGCCACGTTCAGATACCCAGTGCCTTTGCCCTTCAAACCCGACCCGAGCGCGGAGCCCGCAGCGTTGAAGTAGTCGTCAGATACGGTGTGGTAGTACTTGGCGCTCAGAGGACCCCAACCCACACCGAGGTACAGCTCAGTTGTGTTTACAGCGCTGGCGCCCGTGTAGTGATAGCGCAGAACACCGGCGTCCCAGCTGAGTTCGCCGGTTGCAAAGATGTAGCCAGCGTAGAGATCGCTTTCCAGATTTGCGGTCGGGCCCGTGGCACTCGTCTGGAAGTTGACGGTCGAGTTCCAGTTTCCAGCATAGAAACCACTTGCGTGGGAGTAGTCGAAACCGCCTTGCAGCGCAGGTCGCAGCTGCCCTTCTCGCACATCCTGGTCTTGGCCGCGAGTCTTGTAGTTGGTGACGAGACTGACGTTCGCGCTCAGTTGGGCGCTGGCCAGCATGGGAAGCGCTGCCAATGTGAGGACGGCCAGAGCCTTGGGGGAGATGATTGTTTTCATGAGTGAGCTTTCAAGTGGTGATGAACAGATAAAAGCCGAGTCGGAGCTTTTGACCCCCACCCTCAATTGCAAGCAACGAGGGCACGGGACTCGACGTAGACAGCTTGCTATGGCATAGCGTTTCACCAAAAGAAAACTGCAGGGCATTCATTGAAACGCTAGTGAATTTGGACATTCAGGCGCAATTCAGCAACTTGAAAGCAACTGCCCTCGTGCAACTCCCCATTGCATGTTCGGCTGCTTCTCAGTTCAACCCGGGCGCTCACTGCTGGCACGAACCGATTTCTCCGTCAGAGCCAGGCTGAACGCGACTCAGCTCTTCCGACACATAAGCAGAAAGTGACGCATTTGTCATCGCTCGGATGTCGGTTTGTGTCGGTGCGCTCTCTAAATTAAGTCCAGCAGATGACGGCTGCCGCTGGCAACCGGGTAGCGATCCGACGGACCGCCAAGTCTGCAAACGTTCACTCGGCCCATGTCCACTGTGATGTCAGGTCGATGGCTTTGTTCTCTGGTGCGGTTAGAGGCCGCGCCCTCAATCCCAGGACAACTATCCGTGGAGTTTCTTTCCCAGGAGCGTCAAGCCGAAGTCAGAGCCATCGCCGAAAGGCAGCAGAAGACTTACCGCCAGATGCTTTCGGCAAACAAAAACAAGACGTTCGCCATCCATGCGATTCACAACCTGCATCGGCAGATAGACGAACTGGTGACAAGGGTCCAAGCAAGACCTGATGTGCGCTTCGACTGCAAACCGGGGTGCTCGCATTGCTGCAACTTCCGCATTGAGGTCTTCCCGCCCGAGGTGTTTGTTCTGGCTCGAAGGCTGCGGGCGCTGCCAGGCGACCAACTAAACCTGGTGACTGAACGGCTTCGTCTTCATGTTCAAAGGTCACAAGGAGTCCCTAGAGCGCAGCACTGGATGAACTGCCCATTGCTGAATGACGACCGTTGCTCCGTCTACGAAGACAGACCGTCGACTTGCAGGAAGTACCTGTCCTTAGATGTTGAGGAGTGCAAGCGACCAGGAATCAGCGCGCTAGAGGACGGCGAGTTGGCGCTGAAGTCATTGGCGCTCGTCAGTGGCGTTCGAGAGGCCTATTCAAAGGCCAAGAGTCCCCTCTCCATCCACGAGCTGAGCGAGGCGCTACTGATGGCGCTTACTGACCCAACCTGCGAGGAACGTTGGTTCAAGGGTGAGGTTGTCTTTCCGCTAATGGCTTCGGACGACTGAATTCATGACGCCAGTCTTCTTATGTAGAGGGAAGCTGTGAGCGCAGTTGGGCGTAATGAGCCATGTCCATGCTACAGCGGGAAGAAGTACAAGCATTGCTGCATGACGCGTAGTTCGACCCCGTTGGCGGCGGGTGAAGCGACCAGCCCAGTGGATGCGCTCAACGTGGCATGGAACTTCTTCGAGTCGGGCCAAGCAACCGAGGCAGCGAATCTGTGTCGAGCAATTCTTCGTTCAGATGCGGCGCAGCCTGATGCGCTGTACTTGCTGGGCGTCTTAGCTTGTGAAAACGGAAATGTTCGAGATGCTCTGGAACTCTTCCGGAAAGCTGCACTGGCGCGCCCGCTGTTTCCTGAAGCGCACTACTACCTCGGGCTTATTCTTATGAGGCAAGCCCAGCATGAGCAGGCTGCCTCGCACTACCGACAAGCAATAGCGTCTGCGCCTGGATTTGTCGAGGCACATTGCAACCTGGGCGTTGTGCTTAACCGCTTGGGTGAGCCGCTTCAGGCCTTGTCCAGCTACCAGGAGGCTCTGGCCATTCGTGAGGCGACAGAGGTGAAGATTGGCCTCGCCGAGTGCTTGCAGCGCCTCCGCGTCTCGCCAGGCGTGAGCCACTTGCGCCCCCTGCTCACACGCGCAATCGCTGAAGCCTGGCGCCGGCCTGAGGAGCTCGCGCCCGCCGCCATCGCCTTCCTAAAGTGCGAAGCAGGATTCGAAGAAGCATTGTCGAAAGGAGTTGGGCTAGAGAGATTGCTTGCCGACTGGTGCGAAAACAGACTTTTTCTTGCGTTGCTTGAGAGCGCGACGATTTGCGATGTCGAGCTCGAGCGCTTGTTGACAGCGGTCCGCGAGACGCTTCTGGATGACGCTCTGAGGTCCGATGTGGAAGAGGATGAGCTGCTGAGCTTGCGTTCCGCCCTAGCACAGCAGTGCTTTGTGAACGAATACTCTTGGCTCGTGCACCCAGAAGAAAGCGAGAAGGTCGAAGAGCTACTGAAGCATGCGAGTCTCGCTATCGAATCGGGTCGAATGCCGTTGCCACAAGTCATGCTCGCGCTTGCTAGCTATCTACCTCTGTGCAATCTGCCATTTGTAGACGCTCTGAGGGAACATGCGTGGTCTGATTCGCTGCGCTCGGTGATACGTCAGCAAATTGATGAAGTGAGGCAGGAGCTCAATTGGCGCTCGGCCCTTCCAAAAATAACAGCGATAGACCAAGACTCGTCGAGCAAGGTTCAGCAACAGTACGAAGAGAACCCTTACCCGCGCTGGGTCCACTCCTCTTTGTTTCCCGCCCCACTCGCGTTGGAAGACCGGCTGCGCATGCAGATTCCGCACGCGCGTTTTCAACCAATGAGCAGAATCGGTACTGTCGACGTTCTTATTGCGGGATGCGGAAGCGGTCGTCACTCAACTGAGAGCGCAAGCGCATATAGCGACTCGCGAGTGCTCGCGATTGATTTAAGTGCAAGTAGCCTTGCCTATGCGATGCGCAAGTCTCATGAGCTCGGTCAATGCAATGTCGAGTACGCCCAAGCCGACATTCTGCACCTCTCGTCGCTCAACCGACGCTTCGACCTCATCGAGTCCGTAGGTGTGCTACATCATTTGGCCGACCCAGTGGCGGGATGGCGAGCACTACTACAAATGCTGCGTCCAGGCGGACTCATGTTGCTCGGCCTGTACAGCGAAACAGCGCGCGCTCCAGTAGTCGCCGCGCGGCAATTCATTGCTCATCATGGCTATCCCGCTACCGCACAAGGCATTCGAGAATGTCGAGCGGCAATCATGAGCGCAGATTGTCCGGAGGCACTGAGTCACCTCACCGCGTTTGGCGACTTCTACGGCTTGAGTGCATGTCGCGACTTGCTATTCCATGCGCAAGAGCACCGCACAAACTTACTCGCTATAGATGCGCTGCTGGATGAGCTGTCGCTCGACCTCGTCGGCTTGCATGTTGAGCCAGAGGTGCTTCGAAAATTCCAAGCACGGTTTCCTGATGATGACGCTGTTCACGACTTGGGAATGTGGCACCAATTCGAAACAGAAAATCCCCAAACCTTTGTTGGGATGTATCAGTTCTGGGTGCAGAAGCGACGCGCATAACTGGGTGGACCATGGGTACTCGGTCAATCCGCCGCGACTGCGGTCGTGTGAGCTTTGCTGCACTCGACATCCAATCTTTGAGTAGCTTGCAAGCCACTTAGGGAATCAGCGCATGAGCCAGTTGCACTGCTCAGAATGAGCAATGGCTAGCAGCTAGCAAGGCCGTCAGGGGAAGATCGCCCCCTGTGATTGCATCTTTGGCAGCAGTCTCATGGCTGCTCCTGAGGAGTTTTACGAGCTCTTCGGTCGTAAGCGGCCAGCCATCCCATCTTGACGGTAGAGGCAAGGCAAGCCAGTGGTCAGGCGGACGGTCCCCAGCGATGC